>JBJEKB010000034.1:0-25627 GCA_051878395.1 Muribaculaceae bacterium | reverse complement strand
TATATAGAGCTTTAGCATTTCCTTGTTCGGATGCTTTTTTATACCACTTAACAGCAGATTCATAATCACAAATAGTTCCTGAACCATAATAGTAAGCATCTCCCAGGAGAAACTGAGCTCGCGAATCACCTTTACGTGCAGATTTCTGATACCACTCAAATGCTTTAACTTCGTCACGTGGCAAAAAGTCCCCTTTTGCATAGTTGTAACCGATAGAGTATTGAGCAGCCGGGTCGCCAAGATCGGCTGCCATTTCCCAACATTTTACAGCCATAGGAAGATTATTTTCCAATTGATACTCCCAACCCTTTTCCCTAATATCTGCTGCCGACATACTTTCAAAATTCGATTCATCAAATTCTGTATGAATTGCTTTTGTAGGGAAATCTCCTAATGTTGCAACAAAATCTTTACTGGGAGTTGCCACCACGAGTTCTTGATGTTTAGTAGATTCAAAATAGCCGCATATAGGAGACAAGACAACGTCATACTTGCCATAGTCAATCTGAATAATTTTTGTTGTATTGGCGCGAAGCGATGTCCATTCTTTACCATCCACAATCAATGTAGCATCTATCTCTGATAGAATTTTCAGCATACACTTTTTTGATTGAAACCCCAAGGCTTCTGTTGTGGCAAGGAATTCTGACAGTCGATTTAGAGAGTTCTGTTTGTACTGTCCCGTAAAAAAGTCTAAAAAGTTGTGTTTTCCAAGTTTTTCTACTATAGCCTTCGGAATTCCCATTCCTTTAGGAGGGAAAGCATAGTACACTGTAGCCAAATTCACATTCAGTGTGAGAATTTGTTTACCATTGCGAATGGCACATTCTATCTCTCTTCTAAGGATATCTTTCTTGTCTTTGCAACGATCTAAGCATCCCGAAGAATACAAAAACAAGAATAATTTGGAAGATTTGATAACCTCCTGTATTTTTTCTTCAAAATTTCCTCCTACCGGGAGGTCGTCAAAATCGAGGAAGACATTGTAGCCCAGGTGACTCAACTCTGATTTTAACAACACGGCAGTGGTTTCGCCGCTGTTTCGTCTATAGCTAATGAAAATATCGTAGATCATGGTTAATTCTATTTTTAAGTAACATAGGTTCTCAACCTCTGGAATTCAAGAGGTTACAGTTCACTCAACTCACCGAAAGTTAAGACATATATAATGACGCGGGCATTACAATCTGCTAAATCGGTAATAACTGGGAAGCTATAGTTATATTACTTATTAGAAGATGTTGTAGGTGATGCGGAAGTTGAGCACCGGCAACACTTTCAGGGCTTTGGCGAAAGAGACATAGTCGCCCACCTTGCCTTTGATTCCAGTTACATCGCGAGTGAGGTCAACGGCATAGTCGGGGGCGTCTTTGTTTTCTTTCACGCCATTGTAGGTGATGATTTTGGGATTCCCACCCCAGAACATTGCGCCACATTCGAGTGCCACAGCAAACTTTTTCTGTTTGTCGAGGAAGCCTCCGTATCCGAAGCCGAGATATGGGCGGAATGTGTTCACAATCGCCTCGGCGCGCATTGTGCCGTCGCGTCCCGGCTCCATATAGAATGGGGTGCCATCTTTGAAATTACCCATGTGCACACCCATGCGCCCATATTTGGAGAATTTCGCAGCCATTTGGTCGCCCACATCGGGGTCGATATAGTAGTCGCCGTAAAGCGGTTCGTCGATAAACCGCCCGGCGGTGAAATAGTCGTAGAGGCTGTTGTACATCCCCACCGACACCATGGTTGTCGATTCCTCGATGGCGTTTACAGCCTTGGCTATCTTCTTGTTGCCAAGATAAAATCCGGCTGTAAAGTGCCAATGCTTGTTGTTGCGGAAGGGATACACATCAACGAGAAATTTGAAGGTGTACATCGTGGGCTTGCCATCGATGGTTACATTCTGGTCGACATCATATCCGGTGAGGCCTTTGAGCAGGTCCTGCGCTTTGTCGAAACTGGTTTCGGTCATGTTCTCACCTCCATAGGTCATCATGTCGAAGTGGAGAGGCACGCTGAATCGAGGCACGAATGCCGCGCCTGTTCTCACTTTAACGTATTGAGTTACAGGCAATGCCAATTCCACTCCGATGCCGGTGGTGCCGAGAGTGAGGCCCACATCGAGGTGGTTTAGGATTAGACGGTCGGCGGGCTTTGTGGCAAGCGAGTCGCTCGAGGCTGCCATCATGCTACCAATTCCAAGCGCTATTGTCGCAATAGTTGTAGTTAGTCGTGTCATTCTGTTTATTTATAGATTGATGTTCTAATCTGCGACAAAGTTACAAAATCTTGCGACAATACATACGATTATATGTCTATAAATATTATAAATGTTTGTAAAATCGCCATTTTTACTTTAATTTTGTCGCCAAATAAAGAAAATCTACAATGTCGGTACCTACAAATTTTGCCAAAGGGTACAGCCGTGCCTTTTGGGTGAGCAACACAGTTGAGCTTTTTGAACGCATGGCATATTATGCCGTGTTTATTGTGATAACCCTGTATTTGTCAAACACTTTGGGCTTCTCGGATATTGAGGCGAGCCTTATTTCGGGGCTTTTCTCGGGCGGGTTATACCTGCTGCCGCTCTTCACCGGGGCGTATGCCGACAAAATCGGCTTCCGCAGCTCGCTCATCATCGCTTTTTCGCTCCTCTCGATTGGCTACTTGGGTCTCGCTCTGCTCCCCACTTTCCTGGAGAGCACCGGACTTGTCGAATATGGCGATGTAACCGTGTTCAACGGGCTTCCGCAGTCGCAACTCCGCTGGATTATCGTTCCGGTGATGATTGTGATAATGATAGGCGGCTCGTTTATCAAATCCACAATCTCGGCTTCGGTTGCCAAGGAGACCACCACCGAGACGCGTGCCAAAGGCTACTCGATTTTCTATATGATGGTGAATTTCGGCGCTTTTGTGGGCAAAACCGTCATCGATCCGCTCCGCCATTCAATCGGCGATTATGCCTACATCGCTATCAACTATTTCTCTGCCACCATGACCATTATCGCATTGGTTGCGGTGATACTCCTGTACCACTCTGCCCACACCGCCGGCGAGGGTAAAAGTATGCGCGAGGTTGGCGCCGGATTTGTGCGAGTGCTCACCAACGGGCGTTTGCTGGCTCTCATTATAATTGTAACCGGATTTTGGATTGTGCAACAGCAACTCTATGCCACGATGCCGAAATATGTCATCCGCATGGCAGGCGAAGGTGCTCGCCCGGGATGGATTGCCAATGTCAACCCGTTTGTGGTGGTGTGCTTCGTGGGATTAATCACCCGGTTTATGGCAAAGTTTTCGGCTATTACCTCAATCATCGTGGGAATGTTTCTCATTCCGCTGTCGGCGCTGCTCATGGCGTGTGGCAACATACTGGGGAGCGACATAGTGTCGGGAATGTCGAATGTTACGCTGATGATGATTGTAGGTATTGTGTTTCAGGCACTTGCCGAGTGCTTTATTTCGCCTCGCTATCTCGAATATTTCTCGCTGCAGGCGCCTAAAGGAGAGGAAGGGCTGTATCTCGGATTCAGCCACCTCGACTCGTTCCTCTCTTCGATTCTCGGATTTGGCATTTCGGGTGTGTTGCTCTCGAAATACTGCCCCGACCCGGCTCTGTTCGACAGCCGCGCGGCATGGGAGGCTGCGAGCGTGAACGCCCACTACATCTGGTTCTATTTTGCCGGAATTGGAATGATTGCCGCGGTGGCGTTGCTGCTGTTTGCATTTATCACACGCAGGCACGACCGCAAGAAACAGTCTGCTGCTTAGTCGTCGCAGCGTTGCGCCGCAAAATGATGGTCGCTGTGGCAGAGGCGCAATGTCTCATCCACAATGATATGGCGTGTCGCCATTGGCGCTATCTCGGTCATCTCGTGAGACACCAAAATGATTGTGGTGGCAGGCGCTATGTCGGCAATTATGTGGTAGATTTGATGTTCAAACTCCTTATCAACATAGGATAACGGTTCGTCGAGCACAACCACCTCGGGTCGAGAGATAAGAGCGCGCCCCAGGAGAGTGCGTTGCAACTGTCCGCCCGAAAGGGTGCCGATGGGCTGTTGCGAATATCGGCTCACGCCCACCTGCTCCATCATTCCGGAGATAGCACTGCGGTCGGCGGCACTGCGGCGCGAGAAAATGCTCTTGTGCGCAAGCAACCCCGAAGCGATTACATCTTCGACAGTTACCGGAAACCGCGAATCAATCATATTTTTCTGCGGCAGATAGCCTATCTTAAGAGTGGAGGTAGTGTGTCCCTGCTCATCGTAATAAGTTACCGAGCCGGAAGTTGGCGAGAGGAGTTTGAGGATGATTTTGAGCAGAGTGGTCTTGCCACCGCCGTTCGGACCGGTGATTGCAAGAAAATCGTGCTTGGCGATGTCGAGGTTGATATCGCGGAGAGCGTATCGGCGGTCGAACTGCATCGACACTTCGCGCAACGAGATAATGATATTATTCGGCTGCGATTGCATTGGCAATATTATACATTTCTTCCTCCCAGTTATACCCAAGAAGGTTGGTGGGGACGATTTTCGCCTTTATCTGCTCGTTAAGCGCATCAACCTGGCGCGAATCAAATTCCTGCTGGTAGAAGAACACATGCGCTTTATGCTCGAGAGCCTCGTCGATGCAATGCTTGATATGCGCCGGCGATGCCTCTTTTCCATCATATTCAAGGCTTATCTGCACCAAATCGTAGTCGTGGGCAAAATATGTGAGCGAAGGATGCCACACCAGGAATGCGGTGCCCTTTTTCGGTGCAAGGAGTTTCGACAACCTCGCGTCGATAGTGTCGAGCCTCTCGCTCAAGCGAGCGAAATTTTTCTCGTATGTTTTGCTGTTATCCGGGTCGAGTTCCTCCACTGCATCGAGCATATTTTTCGCAATTATGCGGGCATTGCCCACCGAAGTCCAGATGTGAGGGTCGATATCGTGGTTGTGCCCTTCGGTTGCAGAGTGCGAACCGTGAATCAAAGCCACACCTTTGGAATTGTCGTAGATTTTGAGATCGGGATTATTGTTCTTAATCCTGTCGGAGATAGCGAGCTCGAAACCGATGTTGCCGATTTTGAAAAAAGCCTCGCTACTTTCGAGATTCATCAGGTGTGCCATATCCGGCTCGTAAGCCTCGGGGTTAGCCCCCGGCGAAAGAAGGCACAACACATTGAATTTGTCGCCCACAATCTGCTCGAGGAAATATTTCTGAGGCAGAATCGACACGGCGATAGTACGAGAGTCTTTGTCGATGTTTTTGCATCCTGCGAGAAGCAGAAGACACGCTATTGTGATAAGAAAATGTTTCATTCAGAGAAAAATGTCTATTAAAGCGCCGACAGAAACAGCGAGTATCTCGAGCCGATGCCATTATTATTCTGCAAAGATAGTGCAAACCAATAGAAAATCAAAATGAAAAGCAAACTTTTGCGAATAATCGTTTGCAAATGCAAAACTCGGCATTTTGTTTCCCATTGCCTTCACGCCATTATTCAGGAAACGCACAATTTTTTTGGATGAAAAATATCGCAGCACTTGGTAGTTTAAAAATAAAAGTGTAACTTTGCACCCACTAAGCGCATGTGGCGTAATTGGTAGCCGCGTTAGACTTAGGATCTAATGACGTAATGTCGTGGGGGTTCGAGTCCCTTCATGCGCACAAGGCTGTCCACTCCGGCAGCCTTTTTCATTTTCACATAAATGGGAATAAAATTATGGGCAGGAAAATTTTAGTCAAAAACTTTTGGAGAGTGGGGAACAATGGCGACCGTAACCTCTATGAAGACGATTTAGGATGGGCCGAAGAATCTAAAAAGGATGCCATGTCGGACAACCCGGAACAAATTTTCCGCTATTTTGTAGAAGATGTTGGTCTTAATATCCTATTCTATTGGTTAGAAGATAGGAATTTCTATGCGATAAAAACAGAAAACACACCGGTAGAATTTGTCCGAATCAAGCCAAACCCAAACTGGGATGGAGAGTGCGAACTAACAAAAGCAGACTCTGATTTAGGCCCAACAACAGCCTCTCAAGGTGAAATCCTACAGACATTTGAGAATCCCTCCGAAATTTGGCAGGAACTAACAATCAACGGCGTTTCGCTTGAAACCATATTAGAGCAATCAATAATAATCGAGATGGACTAAAATTTTTACTCGTTTTTTGCCGATAACTTATTAAAGCACATTTTCGACCATGCGGGCACAATGAGGGCACCATCGCCAGCGGTGTTACCGATGCCAAAGGCGGAGACTGTCACCTCGCATCCCCTGTATTAAATTATCTTAACTGAGAAAACTTTTAAGGTTTTGAAAGTTTTATTGCTTATCTTTGCACCGCTAATCGTAAAATATGGAATTAAACGACAGAATCCGGTCCATAGCCTTTGACTTATTTGCGAAATATGGCATCTCATCGGTTACGATGGATATGATTGCCAAGGAATGTGGAATCTCTAAAAGAACACTTTACGAACATTTCCCCGACAAGAAGTCGCTTGTGGGGGCTGCGCTGTTGTCGTCCAACGAAGTGTTGGAGCAACTTATCGACGACCACATCTCTCACTGCAACAATGTGATGGAATCGTTTATTTATGTTCACAGTATCGTTATGGAGCGCATTTCGGGGATTTCAGAAACCTTTTTCATCGACTTGCGCAGGCTCTATCCCGGCATCTGCGGCATGTTGAGCGAAATGAGAGCGCGTCAGCAACAGCGCATCATCTCTCTCATCGAGCGTGGTAAGCGCGAGAAGATGATACGCGAGGATGTGAATGCCGAAATTATCTCCTCCGCATCGGTGATGCAAGACTCGATGAAAGCCGATGGAAAATATTCCCGTGCCGAGGTGTATAGCGCTCTATTCACCATTTTCCTGCGCGGCATTGCCACCGAAAAAGGGATAAAAATCATTGAAAACAGTCAGATAATCAATAAGAAGTAAATAGTATATGCTCAGAAAAATTAAATTGGCGATTGCTACGGCAATCATTGCGGGGGAGGCGATAGCCCAGCAACCGGCTGTGCCCACCGACTCGCTGCTCTCTCTATCGCTCGAGGAGTGCATCACCATCGCGCTCAACGAAAGCCCCACTATCAAGGTTGCCGACATGGAAATTACCCGTGTCGATTATTCAAAGAAGGAAGTTTTAGGACAGTTGTTCCCCAATATCGCATTTAATGGTACCTATCAGCGCACTCTTGCCAAGCAGGTTACCTATTTCGATATGGATATGAGCAAAATAATGGGTGGCGGCAGCACCGGCGAAGGCTCCGAGGAACAGCCTTCGGGTGGCGACGAGACCTCTACCGAGGAATCTTCCAAAGGCAACGACGGCATGAAAATGGGTCGCGACAACCTCTACAACCTCGGATTCTCGGCTTCGATGCCCCTCATCGCTCCGCAGATGTGGAAAACTATCAAACTCAACGATGCCCAGATATTGCAGAATGTCGAGAAGGCTCGCGCGTCGCGCATCAATCTTGTAAATCAGGTCGAAAATGCCTATTACACCCTGCTGCTTGCCAAGGATTCTCATCGTGTGATTCTTGAAAACTACGAGCGTGCCAAATTTAACCTCTCTATCTACGAGGGTCGCTTCAAGGTGGGCACGGCATCGGAATATGACGTGCTGCGTGCCAGCGTGCAGGTGAAAAATGTGGAGCCGGAATTGCTCTCCTCCGAAATCGCTATCCGCCAGGCAAAATTGCAACTCCTTGTGCTCATGAATGTGGATGTGAGATGCAACATTGAGCCTACTTGCGCTCTCGCCGACTACGAGAAAACAATGTACGACCGCACATTGAGCATCGACCGTAACATCGAAAACAACACCGATTTGCGCTCTCTCGACCTGCAGACCGAATATCTGCGCCGCGCTCTCGATGTGCAGCGCATGGCTTGGGTGCCCACTCTCTCGCTCTCGGGCAGTTATGCGTGGATGTCGATGTCCAACGGCTCACCGTTCAAGAATTTCCGCTGGAATCCCTCTTCTACGATAGGACTTAGCCTCTCGGTGCCGTTGTTCCAGGGCGGACAGCGCTACAACAAGGTGCGCCAAGCCGAAGTGTCGGTGGCTGAGATGAGTTGGCAGCGTGCCAACCTCGAGCAGTCGATAAAGATGCAAGTCGAAATCCAAATCGACAACATCCAGAAGAATGTTCGCCAGATTGCCTCGAGTGCCGAAGGTGTTACCGAGGCAAAGAAGGCGTATGACATCATGCACCGCAGTTTCGACATCGGTGCGGCTTCGTTCCTCGATGTCCGCGACTCCGAAGTTGCGCTCATGAGCTCGAAACTCACCTATTATCAGTCGATTTACAACTATCTCATCGCTGAATCCAACCTCAAACTCCTCCTCGGCAACGAAGACTTGAGCAAATATCCCACTAACGATAACAAATAAACAGAACGATATATGAAAATTTTTAGAATGGCGGCTCCAATCGCCGCAATGCTGCTCGTGGCTTGTACGGGTGGCGAAAAGAAACAAGAAACAGTTGAAGAGAAACCGCGCGTGAAAGTGATGCAGGTGTTCAAGGAGAATGTGCCCCAGATTGCGACCTACACCGCCACAATCGAGGCAAACAAGACCAACAACATCTCTTCTTCAACCGCCAACCGCATCAAGCAGATTCTCACCGATGTGGGTCGCACAGTGCGCGCCGGCGAGGTGCTCGTGATTCTCGACGATGTGAATATCGAGCAGCAGCGTCTCCGCCTCGAAAACCAGAAAACCGAACTCAATCGCGCCGAGGAGCTGCTACGCATTGGTGGCGGAACACAACAGGCTGTTGACCAGCTCCGCACCGAATACAATGCCGCCCTCCGCGCCTATAACAACGCTCTTGAGAACACTCGCCTTGTAAGCCCCATCAATGGTGTGGTGTCGGCTCGCAACTACGACGCAGGCGACTACACCGGGCAGACCCCCATCCTCACCATCGAGCAAATCAACCCTGTGAAAGTGATTGTGAGCGTTGCCGAAAAGGAATTTGTGAATATCCACATGGGCATGGACGCCAAGGTTACTCTCGATGTGTATGGCGATGAGGAGTTTAACGGAAAGGTGTCGCTCATCCATCCCACTATCGATGCCGCCACTCGCACATTCAAGGTGGAAATCAGCATTGCCAATGCCAACAGCCGCATTCGCCCCGGAATGTTCGCCCGTGTTGAGATGAACTACGGCTCTGCCAACCACGTCGTTGTCCCCGACCGTGCTATCGTGAAACAAACCGGCTCCGGCGACAAATATGTCTATCTCTATAAGGATGGTAAAGTGGAATTTGTGAAAGTGCAACTCGGTCAGCGTTTCGGCACCCGTTACGAACTCGTTGACGGTCTCACCGACGATGCCACAGTGATTGTGAGCGGACAGACACGCCTCGCAAACGGTATCGAGGTGGATGTAATCGATGAAAATGCCGACACTGCTCCCGCCGATACCACTGCCACAAAATAATTGCATTTCTAACACTATAACACAAAGAAACAAGATATGAGTCTTTATGCAAGTTCGGTGAAACGACCGGTTATGACCACCCTCTGTTTTGTGGCGGTTACTATCCTCGGCCTGTTTTCCCTGAAGAAACTCCCAATCGACCTCTATCCGGATATCGACACCAACACTATCATGGTGATGACCTCCTATGCCGGAGCGAGTGCCGCTGATATTGAGCAGAATGTAACACGTCCGCTTGAGAACACCCTCAATGCGGTAAGCGACCTCAAGCACATCACCTCGAAATCGAAGGAAAATATCTCTATCATCACCCTCGAATTTGAATATGGCAACGATATCGACGTGCTCACCAACGATGTGCGCGACAAACTCGACATGGTGAGCAGCCGTCTCCCCGACGACTGCGAGACACCTATCATTTTCAAGTTCAGCAGCGACATGATTCCTATCGTGCTCCTTTCGGTGCAAGCCACCGAGAGTATGCCGGGTCTATATAAAATTCTCGACGATGTGGTAGCCAACCCGTTGGCGCGTGTCAATGGCGTGGGTTCGGTGTCGATTTCGGGTGCCCCCGAGCGCGAGGTGCACATCTATGTGGACCCAATCCGCCTCGAAGCCTATAACCTCTCGGTAGAGACAATCTCCTCGATAATCGCGGCAGAAAACCGCAACATCCCGAGCGGCTCGTTCGATATCGGTAGCGAAACCTACTCGATGCGCGTGCAGGGCGAGTTTAGCGACTCCCGCCAGATGGAAAACATCGTTGTGGGCAGCTACAATGGCAAGAATGTGTATCTGCGCGATGTGGCTCGTGTCGATGATTCGCTCGAGGAGCGCGCTCAGCAGGCTTACAACAACGGAAAAGCCGGTGCGATGATTATCGTGCAGAAGCAGAATGGCGCCAATTCGGTGGAAATCTCCAACCAAATCGACAAAATCCTCCCTTCGTTGCAGAAAAACCTCCCGTCGGATGTTAAACTCGGCAAGATTGTGGATACCAGCGACAATATCCGCAACACTATCGACTCCCTCACCGAGACAGTGCTCTACGCGCTCCTCTTTGTGGTAATCGTGGTGTTTGCATTCCTCGGACGCTGGCGCGCTACAATGATTATCGGTATCACAATCCCGATTTCGCTTATCGCCTCATTCATCTACCTGTTTGCCACAGGCAACTCGCTCAATATCGTGTCTCTCTCGGCGCTCTCCATCTCTATCGGTATGGTGGTTGACGATGCCATTGTGGTGCTCGAGAACGTAACCACTCACATCGAGCGCGGTAGCGACCCGAAACAGGCTGCCGTTCACGGCACCAACGAGGTGGCAATCTCGGTTGTGGCATCTACGCTCACACTTTTGGCGGTATTCTTCCCGCTCACCATGGTTCCCGGCATGATGGGTGTGCTCTTTAAGCAACTCGGTTGGATGGTTTGTATCATGATGATTATCTCCACCACTTGCGCCCTCTCGCTCACTCCGATGCTTTGCAGCCAGATGCTCCGCCTCAACCCCAAGAAAGGTAAATTATTCACCAAATTCTTCACACCCATCGAGAAGGCGCTCGACGCCCTCGACAACGGCTATGCTCGCCTGCTCAACTTTGTGGTGAGCCACAAGCGCAGCACCATCGCCGCTTGTATCGCGCTCTTCATCGCTTCGCTCGCTCTCATGAAGTTTATCGGCTCCGAATTTATCCCCACAAGTGATAACTCGCGCCTTGGTGTGTCGCTCGAACTTCCTATCGGCACCCGCGTGGAGATTTCCGAGGAGGTAACACACCGCCTCTATGAGGAGTGGCACGCCAAATATCCCGAAATCCAGGTGCTCAACTACACCGTGGGTCAAGCCAATAGTGACAACACCTTTGCCTCGATGCAGAACAACGGCACACACATCGTGTCGATGAATATTCGCCTTGTCGATCCCGCCAAGCGCGACCGCAGCCTTGTGCAAATCGCCTCTCTCATGCGCGAGGACCTCAAGAAATATCCCGAATTTGTCAAGACTCAGGTGAATGTTGGTGGTAGTCGCGGCGGCAGCATGAGCGGTCAGAGCACAATCGACTATGAAATCTACGGCTACGACTTCACCGAGACCGACTCGGTGGCTCAACGCCTCAAGCGAGTGCTCGAAGGCATCAAGGGTGCCGCCGATATTAAAATCTCGCGCGACGAGTATCAGCCCGAGTATCAGGTGGATTTCGACCGCGAAAAACTCGCCATCTACGGACTTAACCTTGCCACTGCCGCTACCTATCTGCGCAACCGCATCAACGGCTCCACAGCATCCAAGTTCCGCGAGGATGGTGAGGAATATGATATCAAGGTGATGTATGCCCCCGAGTTCCGCACCTCTATCTCCGACATCGAGAATATCCTCATCTACAATTCTCGCGGTGAAGGAGTGCGCATCAAGGATGTGGGCACCGTTGTAGAGCGTTTCACTCCGCCCACCATCGAGCGTAAAGACCGCGAGCGTATCATCACTGTATCGACGGTTGTCGATGGCGTGCCGATGAGCGACGTTGTCGCAGCATCGCAGGTCGAAATCGACAAAATGGACCTCCCGGTGGGCACCACAATCCAGCTTTCGGGTTCCTACGAAGACCAGCAGGATTCATTCAGCGACCTCAGTATGCTTGCATTGCTCATCATCATCCTTGTGTATATCGTGATGGCGGCACAGTTCGAGAGCTACACCTATCCCGCAATCATCATGACATCGCTCCTTTTCGCTCTCACCGGTATTATCCTCATCTTGTGGATAACAGGCACTACCCTCAACGTAATGTCGATGATTGGAGCCATCATGCTCATCGGTATCGTGGTTAAGAATGGTATCGTGCTCATCGACTACATCACGCTCAACCGCGAGCGCGGCATGGGTATCCGCTCGGCAGTGGTGCTTGGTGGCAAGTCGCGTCTCCGTCCTATCGTGATGACCGCACTTACCACAATCCTCGGTATGGTGCCGATGGCAGTGGGACAAGGCGAGGGTGCCGAAATCTGGCGTCCTATGGGTATCGCAGTGATTGGTGGTCTCACATTCTCCACACTCCTCACCCTGCTCTTCGTCCCTGTGATGTATTGCATATTTGCATTCAACGGTGTGAAACGTCAGCGCCGCAAGTTGCATAAAAATTAATCAACTCCCAAAGTAAAGACTATTATGAAAGCAGTATTTATAGCATTCGACCAGGCTCACTATGAGAAAATCCTCGACATCCTCGAGAAACGTAATTGCCGCGGATTTACATCATGGGAGACAGTGCAAGGACGCGGAACATCAACCGGCGAGCCTCACCTCGGCTCGCACGCGTGGCCCTCGATGGCGTCAGCAATCATCACTATGGTTGACGACGACCGTGTGGCGCCGCTCCTCGACTCGCTCCGTTCGCTCGACGAGGCAAAACCGATGCTCGGACTTCGAGCCTGGGTGCTCCCTGTGGAACAAAGCATATAACCCCCGCCACGAAATAACGACGAGACTGCCCGGCTTAATTGTTGGGCAGTCTTTCTAAATGATACACTATCTTTTTTGCTAAAAAAGTGAATAAATATTTTGCAAAAGGGTAATAAAAGTGTAAATTTGCATTCAATTTTCTAAAATTAATTGTAATCTAATAGGTTCGGCAGGAGTATGGTCCGCCCTTGTTGAACTGTGATTTAAAGGACCGCAAAACCAAATAAGAAATGAAAAAATTATTTACTGTTGTTTCTGCATTGGCTTTGTTTGCAAGTGCCAATGCTGCCGTGGGTGACGAATTTACAACTGATGGTGTCACTTACGCGGTAACAAGCGACGATGAGGTCGAAATCAAGAAAGTGGACAGCAGCCTCACATCTGTTTCTCTTAGTAGTGTTGTTGAAAACGACGGCTCACAATTCAAAGTTGTAGGCGTTGGTGAAAGAGCGTTCTATTGGGGCAAGGTAACATCGGTTACTCTTCCTTCTACAGTGAAGTACATCGGTTACTATGCGTTCGGTAGCAGTGCAATTGCTGAGATTAACATGCCCGAAGGTCTCGATTCGATTGCCGACTATGCTTTCTATGGTTGCAAGAGCCTTGCAAAAGTGGTTCTTCCCGAGGGGCTTAAAGAGATGGGTCCGAAAAACGGAAGTGTCTTCGGAACTTGCTACAATCTTAGCGAGATTACATTCCCAAGCACTTTGAGCTACATCTGTAAATCGGCATTCTACAACTGCAAGGTGCTTAAATCGGTGGTTATTCCCGAAGGCGTTAAGGAAATTCGCCGCGTGGCTTTCAACACTTGTGGCGCATTGGAGTCGGTAACTCTCCCCGAGAGCGTTGAGGAACTTGGCGATGGCGCTTTTGGCGACTGCAAGGCACTCACAGTGATAAACGGAAGCCTCAAAAACGTGAAAACTATCGGTGAGGAGTGTTTCTTCAACTGCCCAATCACTTCTTTTGCTATTCCCGACGCGCTTGAAACCATCGGCGCTCGTGCATTCTCGGGCAGCAGCATCTCTGCTTTCACTATTGGTGCCAACCAAAACTTCACTATTGATAGCGATGCTCTTTACACTGCCGACAAGAGCCTCCTCGTTGCATTCCCTCCCAAGAGCGAGAGAACCGAAATCGCAGTTTTGAATGGTTGCCGAGGAATCAGCGGCGGTGCATTCCAACTTTCCGGCATTAAGAATGTTACTCTCCCGGCTTCGGTAATCGCCCTCGATGATTACGCATTCTGCCAGTCGGCTTTGGAATCAATCAGTTTCACCGACAACTTGGTTTATATCGGTCAACAGGCATTTGCCGCCACCAACATCACATCGATGGAATTGCCGCAAGGTTTGCGCATTCTCCAAGATGCAGTGTTTGCCGGCTGTGGCAAATTATCAAGTGTAACCGTTAAATCTAATGTTACCGACTTCGGTATCCGTCAGTTCTATCAGTGCACAGCACTCAAAGAAGTGCATTTCAAGGGCGCAAACGTGCCGGTTGTTGGCTACTGGGAGTATTCTTCCGAATCGCCATTCTTCGGCATCGCAAACAAGCAGGTTACACTCTATTGTCCTAAAGGTCTCGCCGATGCTTACAAGAGCGAATATTCATTCGACGCTATCGGCGCATACGTAGATTCAGAGCCTGCAATTTTTGTTCCTACAAGCATCACTCCTGCCAACAACAGTGAAGTTAAGACCTTGGATAGACTCACATTCAACTTTGCAACCGATGCCACAGTTGTGGTTAGCAATCCTGCTATCAAAGTAATCTGCGGTAAAGCGATAGCCGGTGTTCCCATGGGTGAGGAAATCTCTGTGGGAATGTGGAGCGTACTCACAAGCAGCGACAAAAAGGCTCCGTATATCGTGCCTCTCGACGAATATGGCGAAGGTGGTGAGCCTATCAATATGGAGGAAGGCAAAGAATACTATGTTACTATTCCTGCAGGTGTTTTCAAAGACGCCGAAGGTGCACTCAATGAGGAGATTACTCTTCACTACATCGGCACATGGGTAGAACCTGTGTTTATGCCTGTATCTATCACTCCTGCCGACGGTTCTGAAATCGACGAAATCGGCAACATTTATCTCGAATTTGAATCGAAAGTAAGCAAGGCATGGAATGCCGACACTAAGATTAAAGTTATTGTCGGTAGCCTCGTTGACGGTGTTCCTGTAGGTGATGCAACTATGGGTAATGCAGACCAATGGTGGATTAA
Source organism: Muribaculaceae bacterium (assembly GCA_051878395.1). Taxonomy (GTDB): domain Bacteria; phylum Bacteroidota; class Bacteroidia; order Bacteroidales; family Muribaculaceae; genus W0P31-042. The sequence goes on along the minus strand of JBJEKB010000034.1, from coordinate 10,475 downwards.
CCTCGACGGAACAAAAGTTCAAATCTATCCTGCCGACTACGATGCTTTCATTATGCCTATCGCACTCGAAGAGGGCAAAGACTACTTCTTCGTAGTAGGTCAAGGCGCATTCCGCGACTCCGACTATATCTATAACAAAGATATCATCGTTCACTACTCGAAAAAGACTTCGGGCGTCGCTGTCGTAGAAGAAGCGGAAGCCTATGTAGTGAAATCGGGCGATAGCCTCGATGTGCATGTATCGGGCAACTCGGATGTAACTGTTTACTCCGCTTCGGGTATGCTCATCGACTCTGCAACTTCCGTTCAAGATGTAGCGTCATTCAGTGGCCTTTCTCATGGCCTTTACATCATGAAAATTACCACCGGTAAGAATAGCAAAGTAATCAAAGTGATGATGTAATACAATTCATTCATCGACCGAAACAGAGGGAGCCGCAACCGGTTCCCTCTTTTCGCTTTAAAGTGTACTAAATTAGGTGAAATTGCCGAATTTTGCTCAAAATGCGTGCACTGCTGTTGCGGATGCAATATATTTGCAAGTGATTTAATACCGGTAGCCTCCGGGTTATTGCATTTTGTGGAACTTGAAGATTATGTCGAAGAAGATGTGGGTAACTTCTTGCATAGTCTTTATGCTGCGGGCTTCGAGATGGTAACCACCTCACTTGCCATCTTGAAAAGAATCTGGAGCAACGCTTCGTTGGAGTTTCTCATCAGGGAGTATTCCCAGGTGTTAATCCACACCGAGAAATATTCGCCGTTGTTGTTGCCGGTGCCGCACAATTCATCGCGCAGCACATTCATCAGCGATGTTTTTCCACTGCCCCATTCGCCTTGAAGTGCGATGGTGATGGGTGTGTTGGCACCGCGAAGAAAAGCCTCAAGCCCTCGTTCGTAGGCGATTATACCGAATCGGTCTTGTTCTGTTGCTCCTCGGCGAGGTGTGTCGGTTATTGTAGTGTTTGCCATTGTCGTTATTGATTTGAGTTGCGATGTTTACTTGGTGCGAAGGAGGGTGATTTTCTTTGTGTCGCCTACCACCCACAAGATGTCGCCCGGCTCAAACTTCTCAGTGCCGTTGGGCTTGATGTATTCGCTGCCGCGCTGCAGTGCCACAAGAAGCGAGGAGTAGTCGTCGCGAAGCCGCGAGGTGGCGGTGGTTTTTCCATCGAGGAAACTGCCCTGAACAACCTCTATCGGCTCGAATTTCACTTCGATAGGCTCCTCCTTGGGGTGATTGTGAGGATTTTCCCCTTCCACAATCGGCAGAAGGTGGGCAATCTGCTCATCGGTGCCGATGATGCCGAGCAAGTCGCCGGGGAAGATGCGCACATCGCCGGTGGGGATGGGTATCGTCTCGGAGCCGCGCTGGATACTGGCGATATTCACACCATACTCCTTGCGCAGGTTGCTGTCGCGGAGTCGTTCGCCCACAAACGGGCATGTGTAGCCCACGGTCATGTAGGCAACGTGGAGGTCGCTAATTATGTTGTTGTTCTTCCCGCTACGGCGCAATTCGCGCACATTCAGGTTGTTGACAAAGTTTTCCTCAAGCGAAGTGAGGCGTTTCTTCACATTCTTGCTTGCAAACACGATTATGAGCACCAGAATCGACATGCCTATCACCGCTCCGATTGTAACCGAATATATTTGCGACAGAAATACGATTACAAAAGCGAGCGCAAGCAGTATCTTGAGCACTGTGAGCGCTACAAGCGGCACGAGCGACTTGTTGCCGAGCGTTTTGCGTTGCGACTTGGTTACTACCGGCGACGACAACGCCAGCAGGAAGGGCGCCATCGCTATAAGCGAGATGGTGGCTGTGGCTATGTCGCCGAATTTGCCGAAGTAGCGCTCCATGAATGGGAGCACATAGAGGAGCGACACTGTGATGATGCCGGTGAGCAGCGCGGAATAGAGCACGATGCGCCAGATGTATTTGTGCGCAATCTCTTTCCACAAATGCCGCGACTCGCTCTCCTCGGCTGCGCGGTCGCTATACCGCTCGATGAGGAAGCGGAGCCGCTCCGGGAGGAGTCTCTCCACCCTGTTGTAGGCGGGGATGGCTGCCTTGATTATGTAGGGGGTGAAGAATGTGGTTACCACCGACACCGCCACGATGATAGGGTAGATGTTGGGCTCCAGCACTCCGAGCGACATGCCGAGAGAGGCGATGATAAAGGAGAACTCGCCAATCTGCGTGAGCGAGAAGCCCGATTCCATCGCAATTCTCAAAGTCTGACCGGTGATGAGCATTCCCACAGTGCCAAACACTATCTGTCCCACAACTACAACCAGGGATAGTATCGCGATGGGTCCGATATATTCCACAATCACGGCAGGATCTACCATCATGCCCACCGAAATGAAGAACACCCCGCCAAAGAGGTCTTTCACAGGGTTTACAACCTTCTCGATGTGCTCAGCCTCGCATGTGCCGGCAAGGATGGAACCCATTACAAAGGCGCCGAGAGCGAGCGAGAAGCCCGAAGCCACCGAGAACACAGCCATGAGGAAACATAGCCCCATGGCGGTGATGAGCAGCAGTTCGCTGTTGATGTATTTGCGGAAGAATTTGAAAAATGATGGCAGCAGATACACACCGATAGTAAACCAGATGATGAGGAAAAACACCAGTTTGAGCACACTGTAGAGCATATCGGTGCCTGTAACCGTGTTGTTGATTGCTATCGACGACAGCAACACCATGAGCACCACAGCCAGAAGGTCCTCGCATATCAGCACCCCATAGACAAGAGGCACAAACTTGCGTTGCCGCATGTTCAGGTCGCCGAGAGCCTTGATAATGATGGTGGTGGAGGACATCGAGAGCATTGCGCCGAGAAACAGCGAGTTGATGCTCGAAAAGCCCATGAGTTTTCCCACAAAGGAGCCAAGGGCAATCATCTCGGCTACTATCATCACCGCGGTTATCGCCGCCGAGCCTCCCACATTGAGCAGTTTCTTGAAGTTAAACTCAAGTCCGAGAGAAAACAGGAGCACGATAATACCTATCTGAGCCCAGAAATCGATATTTGCCTCGTTGGTAACCGACGGGCAGTAAAGGAAGTGCGGACCCACGAAAAATCCGGCTACGATATAGCCGAGCACCACCGGCTGCTTGAGTTTCTTGAACAACAACGTGAACACCGCCCCAAACACCAGAATCAGCGCCAAATCGCCGATAAGTCCCTCGGTGTTCATCTCGGGTTGAGAGGCAACCGGGGCTTCGACCGATGTCGATGTAGCCGCTTCTGCCTGAGTGCCGTTTCCGGGCGAGAAAATAAGTGAAAACATATCTTAGATATTTAGTTCATTGGTTAGGGATATCGATTTTGTGTGCTCGATAGAATGGAGTTCATCGAAAAGCTCGCCGTAATTCTTGCAGTTCTTGAGGAGCACCACAAAATTTATAATCGACTCGTTTTGAGAGTAATTCACTTTGAGATAATGGTCGGCAAGGTGCATGTTGCGATGGTCGAACACCTTGCGATAGGCATCGATGTCGGGGTTGGTGCCGTCAACGACAATGCGCAGAATCTTGTTTTCCCATTCAAGGTTCACCTTCCGCTCATAGCGCTCAAAGAATATGAGAATCACAAGAATCAAAGCGGTGGAAACTGTGGCGAGAAAATATAGCCCCACGCCCACCGCCATACCAATCGTGGCGACAATCCATATTCCGGCTGCCGTTGTGAGTCCGCGCACCGAACCCTTCATTTGAATAATCGCGCCGGCGCCGAGAAAACCGATACCGGTAATCACCTGAGCGGCGATACGCCCCGGGTCTCCGTTCTTTAATCCCAAATACTCTTGCGGAATGTAAATCGAGAGAAGCATAGCCATCGTGGCGCCCATGGCGATAAGAGCGAAAGTGCGCATACCGGCAATTTGCCCCTTCCTTTTCCTCTCGAAGCCCACAGCGCCGCCGAGAGCCATACTCACAAGCATCTTGAAGATAGCGCTCTCGGTAGTAACCTCGGTGGAGGAAATAGCATTGAGGAAATGAGAAATCAAATCATCCATAACACAAAATTTACCTATCGCAAAGATAATGCAAACCGAACGCAATATCAAAAGAAAATCGAAATGATTTTCATTTTGGATTGCAGAGGTGCCGCTTATCTTCTACAAAGGTAGTCAAAATCTCGTGCAGCGACAAAGCATTTCCACAAAAAATTTCGATGCACATTCACGGCAAGCCGGGCGAGTGCGATTTTGGAAAAATGTGTAACTTTGCACCGGAATTGAAAATTATTAAGGATATGTGGAAGTTTTATGCATTGTTATCAGCATTTTTTGCCGCGCTCACTGCAATATTTGCCAAAGTAGGCGTGCGAGATATAGATTCCAACCTTGCCACCGCAATACGCACCACAGTGATATTGCTAATCACCTGGGGCATAGTGGCTTTCAGCAACAATTTTTCGGGATTGAAGGCGATTAGCGGCCATAGTTGGCTGTTTTTGGTGCTTTCCGGGATAGCCACCGGATTATCGTGGCTCTTCTATTTCAAGGCATTGCAGACCGGCGATGTGTCGCGCGTTGCCCCCATCGACAAACTCAGCGTTGTAATCACCATCTTCCTCGCCTTCATCTTCCTGCGCGAGCAGATAACCCCCAGAGTGCTCATCGCCGCTCTCCTCATCACCGCCGGCACCCTCCTCCTGCTAATGAAATAACCCCGCCCCGCTCCGGGTAGAGAACTGTCATCCGGTGATGCGCGGCGGAGGGGTGAGGAAGGAGAAAGTGTGTTCCTTGGGGGAGCACACTTTCTCATTAAGTAACTATCAGTGTATGGGGGTTTGCTTCTTATTTTTCTTGCTTGTAGATATCTACCAGCTTTATGCCGAAGACGAGGGCGGAATATGGCGGGATGCCGGTGCGCTCTATGCTTCCGTAGCCCTGTTCGCAGGGGATAATCACTTCGCAGGAATCGCCTTCGTGCATATTTGTGAGGGCGATTACCCATCCGCCGACTACATCGGTGAGCTTTGTGCGATAGATGCTGTCGGCAGGAGCGGTGCGCAGGTAGGAGGAGTCGAAAGGCGTGCCGTCGTAGAGGCTACCGTGGTATTTCACATCGACGGTAGAGGTGAGGAACGGCTTGGGGTTGTCCTTTGTGAGCATTGTGTCGTTGAAATAACGGATGAGCACATAGGAGCCTTGGTCCCAAGTGGGGCGAAGCATTGTGTAGAGAGGCTTGCCCGATGCGTCTTTTTTCTCATACTGCTGTTGGAGCCAATCGAGATTGGCTTGACGGTATTCGGCGTAATCCTCCCATGTGTTGTCGTCGTTGCCACACGACACTATGGCGAGAGCCACAGCCACGAGTGTTGCGATGAATATCGGAAATCTGCGCATTGCCATGAAATGTTATACTAAAGTTTTGAGAAGTCGGTTGAGGCTTACCTCCTGGTCGATGAGACCGGCAAGGTCGGCGATAGCGACACGTTCCTGCTCCATTGAGTCGCGGTGACGGAGGGTAACGGTGTTGTCCTCGAGTGTCTGATGATCGACGGTGATGCAGAACGGGGTGCCGATAGCATCCTGGCGGCGATAGCGCTTGCCGATGCTGTCTTTCTCATCGTAGTGGCAAGCATAGTCGAACTTGAGGAGGTTCATGATTTCGCGAGCCTTCTCGGGGAGACCGTCTTTGCGCACGAGCGGGAGCACGGCGGCTTTCACCGGAGCGAGTTGCTTGGGCAAGTGGAGCACGACGCGGGTCTCGCCGTTTTCGAGTTTCTGCTCTTCGTAAGCCGAAGCGAACACCGAGAGGAACATGCGGTCAACACCAATCGAGGTTTCGATAACGTAGGGGGTGTAGGACTGGTTGAGTTCCGGGTCGAAATATTGAATTTTCTTGCCTGAGTATTTCTCGTGGTTGCTCAAGTCGAAGTTGGTGCGGGAGTGGATACCCTCAACCTCCTTGAAGCCAAACGGCATTTCGAATTCGATGTCGGTGGCGGCGTTGGCATAGTGGGCGAGCTTGTCGTGGTCGTGGAAGCGGTATTTGTGGTCGCCGATTCCGAGCGCCTTATGCCACTTCATGCGGGTAGCTTTCCATTGCTCGAACCATTTGAGTTCCTCGCCGGGACGAACGAAGAATTGCATCTCCATTTGCTCAAATTCGCGCATACGGAAGATGAATTGGCGGGCAACGATTTCGTTGCGGAACGCCTTACCGATTTGTGCGATACCAAACGGGATTTTCATGCGGCCGGTTTTCTGCACATTGAGGAAGTTGACAAAAATACCTTGAGCGGTCTCGGGGCGCAAGTAGATGGTCATCGAGCCGTCGGCGGTGCTACCCATTTCGGTCTTGAACATGAGGTTGAACTGGCGCACGTCGGTCCAGTTGCGAGTGCCGGAGATGGGACACACAATCTCGTAGTCGAGAATGATTTGACGAAGCTCGGCAAGGTCGTTGTCGTTCATCGCCTTGGCGAAACGCTCGTGGAGCTCGTCACGTTTTTTCTTGTGCTCGAGCACGCGGGGGTTGGTTTCGCGGAAAAGAGCCTCGTCGAAGCTGTCGCCGAAGCGCTTGGCGGCTTTAGTCACTTCCTTATCAATTTTATCGTCGAATTTGGCGATTTCGTCCTCGATGAGCACATCGGCGCGATAGCGTTTCTTCGAGTCGCGGTTGTCGATAAGCGGGTCGTTGAACGCGTCAACGTGTCCCGAAGCCTTCCAAATTGTGGGGTGCATGAAGATAGCCGAGTCGATACCCACGATGTTCTCGTGGAGAAGGGTCATAGCTTCCCACCAATAGCGCTTGATATTGTTTTTGAGTTCGACACCGAGTTGACCATAGTCATAAACTGCTGCCAAACCATCATAGATTTCACTTGATTGAAACACAAAACCGTATTCCTTGGCGTGTGAAACGATTTTCTTAAATAAATCTTCTTGTTGTGCCATTTTGTATGTAATGTTGAAAAATCAGGCTACAAAGTTACTAAAAATGAGTGCATTTGCAAAACAATTTACGACAATATAGACCAATGATGCCATATTTTGCCCCATAATGTGCCGTTTAACTCATTTTTACCACCGCCGGAAAGCCTTTTGAGTGGGCATACTGATTATTAAAAGTCGTAGCCGACGGTGAACGACCACTCGCGGTTTTTCACGCTCGGCTTGACGCCTGTGGATAGAGGATTGGCGATGTTGCGGCAGCCTGCGTTGTAGTTGATTGTGAAAGAATAGTGGTCGAAAGCCTGCACTCCGAGTCCGAATTTGAAGCCCCAGTCGAACTTTTTGTGGCGCACCACCCTACCCGACTCCATGAAATAGTCTTCCTTGAAACGCAGATATTTGAGTTGCGAAGCGCCATCGCCCACAAGAGTCTCGATGCTCTCGAAACGGGTGTCGCCGCCAAGTCCGAAGGAGAAATAGGGACCCACCTCGGCGAGGAGTTTCGATTTCTCGGTGATATTAAAACGGAACGAAGCCAACACCGGCACCTGGAAATAGTAGTAGCGGGAGTGAGTGTAGAGGTTGCTCAAAGTGCCTTCCGAGGCGTTGGCGCGAATGAGGGTGTAGTCGCTGCTCTTGTTTTGGAACAGCAGCCCCGGCTGGATGGAGAGATAGTTGCGGATGTTGAGGTTGACAACTATACCGGTGTTGAAGCCGGCGCCCCACTCGGTGAAGCACTTGTTCATATTGGGATACACCTTGCCAAAATTGTTGGTGGGATTGGAGGAATTGATGCCCAATCTCACACCAAGTGTAATGGCTCGGGCGGGATAGGAGGTGTCGAAAAATTCTTGCGCAGCGGCTGACGAGATTCCAATCATCGCCACAAGCGATGCACATACTATGCGAATTGTAGATAGTTTCATAATAAATATTGTGTCGATTAATAATTAATAGGTAAAGATAATGCAAATTCCCGACACCCCGAGCCTATTTAGCAAATTTTATCCAAAAAACGGAGTTATAGAACAATAAACCCGCAATTTTGTGAGGAATTAGTGGGGACGCTACTATTTGTCGGGGGTGAAGTTGCCTTGCTTGTCGATATAGCCCCACTTGCCATTCAGTTCAACTCTTGCCTTGCCATCGTAGAAAGGCTCAACAATATCGAACTTTATTGGAATGACTTCTTTGCCGGCTTTGTCGATATAGCCTCGTTTGCCATTCAGAGAGACCTTTGCCAAGCCCTCGCTGAAATCCCAAGCACAATAGTACTTTGCAGGTGTGACTTCGTTGCCAGTTTTATCTATAAAACCATATTTTCCATTTAGTTTAATCACTGCTAATCCTTCGCAGAAAGACCAAGCATCATCGTACTTAAATGGGATGACCTCTTTGCCGCTTTTGTCGATATAGCCCCATTTGCCATTCAGTTCAACCGCTGCCAAGCCCTCGTGGAAATACCATGCTTTATCATATATTGCCGGGATGACTATAACGCCATCTTTTTTGAAGCCGAATCTACCATTGGCTTCAAAGTCTTTATATTTGGCATCATCTTCGGCGATGCGCTTGCGCTCTGCCTCCTCTCTGGCGCGGCGCTCTGCCTCCTCCTTGGCACGGCGCGCTACCTCTTCCTTGGCACGACGCTCTGCCTCTTCCTTGGCGCGACGCTCCGCTTCTTCCTTGGCACGACGCTCCGCCTCCTCCTTAGCACGACGCTCTGCTTCTTCTTTGGCGAGGCGGGTGTCTCGTATTTTGGTGAGGCTTACTTGCAGAAATTCACAATCGTCTTTTACTGTGAAGACTTGCGAATAATTGTCTTGTTCGTTTTCGAGGCTTACAAATGTAAGTTTGTGCGTGCCCTTTTTGAGGTGGATGAGATTATCATCATCGGGAACTGCCGTTATCAACTCCTCTTTAAATCGCATGACGCGGCAGGCGATGTCGGTCTCGATATGTACCTCGGAACCGATTGCGGGATCGGGATGTGGCGCTGTCTTAGTAGGTGCGACAATTGGGGCTATGCGACGCTGCACAAACTCGTTGAAAGTACACTCAAAGAGGTCGTTCATCATCACTGTGGATATTTGATGCTGCCCAAGGCCGTTTTTAATCACATACGGCAAGCCGTCGATGGCGTCAAACCCTTGAAACACCGCATTGGGATTAACCGGCACTATATGGCATTGCGAAAGGATGGCACACTCAATCTCTTTACGCACCCAATCCTCCTCGTTTTTGCAACGGTCGAGAGCGTGAGGCGAAAGTATGAACAAAAATACCTTAGACGACTTGATTGCAGCCTCGATGCGACGGTCGAAAACACCATCTTTCAACTCATCAAAATCGAGAAACACACTGTATCCCTTGTTTTTAAGTGCAAGTTGCATCTGGCGAGCGAAGTCTGCCCCTCCAATGCGCCTATAACTGATAAATATGTCGTAATCTGCCATTTCGGTTTTGGGTTTTGGTTTGTTTTGCAAATTTACTACAATTTGTGCCCGTTGTCAAGAGCCTGAGGAAATTTTGTTGCAATTTTTATCAAGTTACAAAATCGGAGTTATAAACCCGCAATTTTGGGAGGAATTAGTGATGGCGCTACTATTTGCCGGGAGTGAAATTGCCTTGCTTGTCGATATAGCCTCGCTTGCCACCGAGTTCAACCCTTGCCATACCATTTTCGAAAGAACCTGCCCATTCGTACTTGATTGGGATAACTTCTTTGCCGGTGTTATCGATATAGCCATATTTGCCATTCAGTTCGACAGCTACCAAACCCTCGCTGAAAACTCCGGCACCTTCGTACCTTAATGGGATAACTTCTTTGCCGGTGCGGTCGATAAAGCCCCATTTGTCATTAAGATTAACTGCTGCCAAGCCCTTGCTGAAACCATAAACTTCATCATACCTAATTGGGATGACTTCCTTGCCGGTTTTGTCTATATAGCCATATTTGCCATTCAATTCAACCGTTGCCAAACCATCGCTGAAATACCAAGCAAGGTCGTACTTAATTGGGATAACTTCTTTGCCTGTTTTGTCGATATAACCCCATTTGCCATAAAGTTGGACCGATGCCAAGCCCTCGCTGAAAAACCATGCATCATCGTACTTAAATGGAATGACTTTTTTGCCGGTTTTATCGATATAACCGCATTTGCTATTAAGTTCAACCGATGCCACCCCCTCACTGAAAGACTCGGCTCTATTGTACTTAATTGGGATTACTTCTTTGCCGGCAGTGTCGATATAGCCCCATTCGCCATAAAGTTCAACCGCTGCTATGCCCTCGATGAAAGACCATGCATCATCGTACTTAAACGGGATGACTTCTTTGCCGCTTTTGTCGATATAGCCATATTTGCCATTCAGTTCGACTTTTGCCAAGCCCTCGCTAAAATCCCAAACCTCATCGAACTTTGCCGGTATGACCACAACGCCATCTTTTTTGAAGCCCCATTTGCCATTGTCTTCAAAGGATTGGTATTTGGCATCATCGTCTGCCATCACGTTGTATTTATCGTCTGCCATTTCGGTTTTAGGTTTTATTG
>JBJEKB010000033.1:0-25803 GCA_051878395.1 Muribaculaceae bacterium | reverse complement strand
GTGAACAATAGAACACCCGCTTCATTGCGTCCACCCGATAGCTGAATAGTTACCAAAGATACTTGGAATTGATACCGGCACCAACAGCCTTGGTTGGGCTATTGTAGAACGAAATGAAGAGACAAACGAATACACGCTTTTAGACCACGGAACCCACATTTTCGCCGAAGGCGTGAAAATTGAAAAAGGCATAGAATCATCACGCGCATCCGAGCGCACCGAGCACCGCGGAGTGCGCCGCCACTACTGGCGCAGGAAAGTGCGCAAAATACGCCTGCTCAAAGTGCTAATCGACAACCACTTGTGCCCGCCGCTCTCGGATGCCGACCTGCGCCGCTGGCGACTCAACAAGCACTACCCTATCGACGAGACTTTCATGGCATGGCAGCGCACCGAGGACAAAGAGGGTATCAATCCCTACCGTTTCCGCCACATTTGCCTCTCGGAGCGGCTCAATCTCGATGACCTCACCCGGCGATATATCCTCGGGCGTGCGCTCTATCACATCAACCAGCGACGCGGCTTCTTGAGCAACCGCAAAGAGAGCACCAAAGAGAGCGATGGAGAGGTGAAGAAAGGGATTGCCCGGCTCGATGAGGAGATGCACGAGGCAGGATGTGCCTATATCGGGGACTATTTCTACACCCTTTACGAGCGCGGCGAGCGCATTCGCACTCACTACACTTCCCGCAAAGACCACTACCTCGCCGAGTTCCGCGCAATTTGCGCCAAGCAGCAGCTCGACAGCGACCTCGCCGCCCGCCTTGAGAAAGCGATTTTCTTCCAGCGTCCGCTCAAGTCGCAGAAGCAGAGCGTGGGTGTGTGCACCTTTGAAAAAGGAAAGGCGCGTTGCCCTGTTTCGCATCCGCTCTACGAGGAATACCGAATGTGGAGTTTTATCAACAACATAAAGATGCAGGGTCCGAGCGATGCGGCATTGCGACCGCTCAAGCCGGAGGAAATCAATAAAATCATCCCTCTGTTTATGCGCAAGAGCAAACCTTCGTTCCCGATGGAGGATATCGCCAAAATTTTGGGAGGAAAGAAAAACTATTGCTGCATAAAGGAGGACTCGCCGAAGCAGTTCAAGTTTAACTACTTCATGGACACATCGGTGAGCGGATGCCCGGTAACCGCCCAACTCATCGACATCTTTGGCGACGACTGGAAATCGGTAATCTGCCAGGTTTATACAGCCGCCGGCAGCAAGAGCGAGGAGCAAATTGTGAACGATGTGTGGCACGCGCTGTTCTTCTTCGACGATGACGACAAGCTCCGCGATTTTGCCCGCACCAAGTTGCAGTTGAGCGACGAAGACGCCGCCAAGTTTGCTGCAATAAAAATGCCACAAGACTATGCCGCACTGAGCATCAAGGCGATACGCAAGATATTGCCATATCTGCGCGACTACGGCTTAATCTATAGCGAGGCGGTATTTCTCGCCAACCTGTGCGAAGTGCTTCCGGCAAGTGTATGGGAGGATGGGAAACGCCGCGCCCACGCCATCGAGGGTGCCATCGAAGCGATACGCCGCCCGAGCGATGACACTATGGAGCAACGCCTCAATGACTATCTCCGCTTGAGCTACGATGTTGACGACGAGCACCTCGCCCGGATTTTCCACCCTTCGATGCTCGAAACCTACCCCGACTGCAAGCCGGATGAAAACGGCATCTATCGCCTCGGCAGCCCGCGCATCAACAGTGTGAAGAACCCGATGGCTATGCACTCCATGTTCCGCCTGCGCAAGGTGGTGAACAGGCTCCTTGCCGAGAGGAAAATCGACGAAGACACGGTTATCCACATCGAGTTTGCCCGCGAACTCAATGATGCCAACCGCCGCAAGGCGATAAAGGATTTCCAGCGCGACAACGAGAAGACCCGCGAGGAGTGCAGGAAGAAAATCGCCGAGGTGTTTAAGGAATTGGGCATCGCGCGCGAGCCATCGGACAACGACATTCTGCGCTATCGCCTCTGGGAGGAACAGAACCATGTGTGCATCTACACCGGCGAGTCTATCAGCCTGAGCGATTTCCTCGGAAGCAACCCGAAATACGACATCGAGCACACCGTGCCTCAGAGCGCCGGCGGCGACAGCACTATGATGAACCTCACTCTGTGCCAAAGCCAATTCAACCGCGAGACCAAAAAGACCGCCCTACCCTCGCAACTCGCCAACATCGAGGAAATACTCCCGCGCATTGCCCACTGGAAGGAGAAAGCCGATGAACTCGGCAAGCAAATTCGCCGACTCAAGAGCGCGCGCCCTGCCGCCAAGGAGGACAAAGACCGCAACATTCAGCGCCGCCATTTCCTCTCGCTCCAGCGCGACTATTGGATGGGGAAATACCGCCGTTTCACCATGACAGAGGTGCCCGAGGGCTTCTCGCGCCGACAAGGAACCGACATCAGCGTGATTTCGCGCTATGCCCGACTCTACCTCAAATCGGTGTTTAAAAAGGTGTTTGTGGTGAAAGGCATTGCCACGAGCGATTTCCGCAAGATGTGGGGAATACAGGAGGAATACACTCGCAAGGAGCGTGTAAACCATGCCCACCACTGCATCGACGCTATCACAATCGCCTGCATCGGTCCTTTCGAGTATGCCCGCCTTGCTCAATACTACCACGAGGAAGCCGACAACAAATACTACGGCAGAGAGAAGCCGCAAAACTTCCCCAAGCCGTGGCGCACGTTTGTCGAAGACATCCGCCACATCCAGGATAGCCTTTTGGTGTCGCACTACACCGCCGACAACATCGCCAAAAGTGCGCGCCGACGCATCGACACCCCCGACGGTCGCTTGCTCTGCCGCGGCGATGTGGCTCGCGGCTCGCTCCACCTCGACACCTGCTATGGCGCTATCGACCGCGATGGCGACATTAAATATGTGGTGCGCCGTCCGCTCGATTCGCTTGATGAAAAAGACATCAAACTCATCGTTGACGACGAGGTGCGCGCCCATGTCGAGCAGAGCGTGAAAGAATATGGCAGCCTCAAAAAGGCTGTGGAAGCCGATGGAGTGTGGATGAATCGCGAAAAGGGTGTGAGAATACGCAAAGTGCGTGTGTTCACCCCTTCGGTAACCCGTCCGGTGAATATCCGCCACCATCGCGATGAGTCCCGCCACGAATACAAGCGACAAATCCATGTGATGAACGACCGCAACTACGCTATGGCTATCTACATAGGCAAGGACGCCAAAGGAAAGGAAAAACGAGACTTCCAACTTGTGAATATGCTCGATGCCGCCAACTACCACCGTCGCAGCAACATGCGCGATGCCGATGAGCCACTCGTAGCTCCCACCAGTCCAAAGGGATACCCGCTTGCATATATCCTCAAGCCCGGCACTATGGTGCTTCTCTATGAAAATAGCCCGAAAGAGGTGCTTGAAGCCGACAAAGAGGAATTGCAACGCCGATTGTATAAGGTTACGGGATTGTCCTCAATGGCTTTACCGCCATATGTTTATGGAACCGCGTTCCTAAGACACCATCAAGAAGCAAGACCAACGACTGAAGTCAAATATGTAAATGGGACATATAAAACCAACGAAAAAATACGATTTGGCATAAAGATGTACCACACTCAAATCAATGCGCTTGTGGAAGGAAAGGATTTTGTGATGAACGAAATTGGTGAAATCGTTTTCAAATGAATTGTCATCTCATAAATATTGACAGCCATGCTGAAACAGACGCTCACCTTCCAAAGTGCGGTGTCGTTGAGTCTAAAGGACCGCCAACTGGTTATAAAACCGGTTGGCGACGACACCACAATCACCCGCCCCATCGAGGATATCGGTGTGGTGGTAGTGGAAAACCAAATGGTGCGATTCACCATTCCGCTCCTTAATGCCCTTGCCGAAAACAATGTGGCTGTGGTGTTTTGCGATGCCACTTCCATGCCTCGCTCCATTCTTATGTCGCTCGACGGCAACACCACGCTGCAAGAAATCCACCGCGCGCAAATCGAGGCGGGCGAGCCTGCCAAGAAACGCGCTTGGAAGCAGATTGTAGAGAGTAAAATCAAGAACCAATCGCTCTTGCTCGAGTCGCTCGGGCTAACCGGGGTGCCGCTACGCTCGCTCCTCGCAGGAGTGAAAAGCGGCGACCCCGACAACCGGGAAGGACGCGCTGCAAGGCTTTACTGGAGCCAAATTTTCGGTCCCGGTTTCAGGCGCGACCGCAACGGAGAGCCGCCCAACGGATTGCTGAATTATGGCTACGCAATCTTGCGTGCCGCAGTGATAAGGGCATTGGTGGGTTCGGGACTTTATCCGGCTTTCGGCATCTTTCATCGCAACCGCTACAATGCGTTCCCCCTTGCCGACGACATCATGGAGCCTTACCGCCCGATGGTCGATGCCATTGTGTATGATCTTTATTCCAACGGATGCGCAATCCTCGGGAAAGAGGAAAAGATGACTCTGCAACGTGTGCTTGTGTGTGATGTGGAGATGGGCGAGGTTACTCGACCGCTACAGGTGGCTTTGTCGATGACCACTGCCTCTCTCGCAAAATATTACAAGGGTGATACCGACAAACTGCAACTCCCGGTGCTGAAATGAGCGAATCGCGTATCAATGCCTATAATATTATGTGGCTCTTTGTGTTTTTCGACCTCCCCGTTACCACCAAAAAGGAACGCAAGGAGGCAGCGACATTTCGCAAGAACCTGCTCAAAGATGGATTCACCATGCTGCAATATTCGGTGTATATCAGACACTGCGCCTCGATTCAAAGTCGAGATGTGCACATGAAGCGTGTGAAAATTATGGTTCCCGGCACCGGACAAGTGAGTATGCTATGCGTTACCGACAAACAATACTCCGAAATAGTCAATTTTTGGGGCGTTGAGAAGAAAAAAATCGTGCCCCAGCCTCGACAACTCGAATTCTTCTAACCCCTCTCCTATATATAATAGGTGTATGGCATGGTTCATTCAATCTTTACAAAAAATCCCTCTTTACCTATTGACAAACGAGAAAAAATGTTGTAAATTTGCGTTTGAAATGTGATAAAATGCTTCTATCAAGCCACTTTTTAAGTGTAAAAACAGCCATAATTCGCTGTAAAATAGCCAAATACGGCGCTTAGGTTGTGGTTTGATGTAAAAAGGAAATGATATACAACTGCAAATTTAAATTTGAATGGCAA
The DNA here is from genome assembly GCA_051878395.1 of Muribaculaceae bacterium. Taxonomy (GTDB): domain Bacteria; phylum Bacteroidota; class Bacteroidia; order Bacteroidales; family Muribaculaceae; genus W0P31-042. The sequence continues at coordinate 20,641 of JBJEKB010000033.1, read as the reverse complement.
ACAATAGTTGTGGTTTGATGTAAAAAGGAAATGATATACAACGAGACCGCCGAGCAGATTACCCGGCTCGGGTTGTGGTTTGATGTAAAAAGGAAATGATATACAACAAATTACGACTAATTAGAAATATAGACTAAGTTGTGGTTTGATGTAAAAAGGAAATGATATACAACTCGAAAGCGTGGTCATGATACAGAATTTGAGTTGTGGTTTGATGTAAAAAGGAAATGATATACAACGTAGCCATTGCCGCTTGATGATGAACCGAGGTTGTGGTTTGATGTAAAAAGGAAATGATATACAACTCGATAATTTCAACTCGAACAGCAGCGTGGTTGTGGTTTGATGTAAAAAGGAAATGATATACAACTCTTACTTTGAATTGCGAGTTCCCCGTCGTGTTGTGGTTTGATGTAAAAAGGAAATGATATACAACCGGAAATTTAGGAAGTTGGCCACTTTTTAGGTTGTGGTTTGATGTAAAAAGGAAATGATATACAACACAAAATCCTGAGCAACTTTTTGTTGCTCAGTTGTGGTTTGATGTAAAAAGGAAATGATATACAACTTGTTCTGCTACCAATTTCATGACCGAGCGGTTGTGGTTTGATGTAAAAAGGAAATGATATACAACTTCACGATTGTATTTCTTTTCAGTCTTTGGTTGTGGTTTGATGTAAAAAGGAAATGATATACAACTGCTTTCGATTTAAGATCCGAGTTTTCGTGTTGTGGTTTGATGTAAAAAGGAAATGATATACAACTAAGACTGACATAATGGCAACACAATACCAGTTGTGGTTTGATGTAAAAAGGAAATGATATACAACTGCTAATGTTTCTTCTGCCTTTGCCTTTTGTTGTGGTTTGATGTAAAAAGGAAATGATATACAACTGCTAATGTTTCTTCTGCCTTTGCCTTTTGTTGTGGTTTGATGTAAAAAGGAAATGATATACAACATAAAAAAAGAGTTTCCGATTAAAATCACGGTTGTGGTTTGATGTAAAAAGGAAATGATATACAACGCGTTTTATCTCAAAGATATATAATTACTGTTGTGGTTTGATGTAAAAAGGAAATGATATACAACTTACCCGGTTGTAGGTATCCACCTTCTCTAGTTGTGGTTTGATGTAAAAAGGAAATGATATACAACAGTGTTAATAAATTTGCGCAATCAAAAAATGTTGTGGTTTGATGTAAAAAGGAAATGATATACAACGGTGCCACATCCCTGCGGTCGTGGCACCGTTGTATAAAGATTAGAGAGGACAGCCTGCCACCACCTCCGGGGGTGGCGATTTTGGGGGCGTTCTCGGTGCGCCCGGCATGTCGCCGACCCCGGTCTGCTCAATAACGGGCTACGCACGGCGGCAACCACCTCCGGGGTGGCGGAAATGTCCTCCTTTTGTCATCGGTTCCGCCGTCGGCGGAGGGCGGACGCTGCGCTGCGCCCGGAGGCGTTAGCCGACATCGAGGCGAGCGTCGGCGCGGGATTGCAGGCGTAAGCCTGCAGGGGGCGAGTGGCAGCAAGCTATCGGCGGCGCATTGCACGGCATTGCAGGCGTAAGCCTGCAGGTGCGGGTGGCAGCAAGCTTCTCGGAGCACTCGGAGGGCTCGGGAAGGCTCGCTGACGCTCGCTCTTGGCGGACATCATCTCCGCCTTGGCTGACATCGTCTCCGCAGTCGGGCGGAGATAAAGTCAGACCGGTCTGACTTGTCGGACTCGTCTGACCGGTCTGACGGTGCTACAGCGCCACTACCTCTTTAAAAACTGCGTTTTTATTTTGTTTCTCCTCTCATTTGCATTATCTTTGCATAAGATGGGCTGCACTCGGGAGAACAAAACTAAAAACTGCGTTTTTATTTTGTTTCTCCTCTCATTTGCATTATCTTTGCATATCAAACTCTATAACTATGAAATTTAAGACTCTTATGCTCTCTATCGCTCTTGCCGGGACTCTGAGCGCCGGCGCAAGTGAAGTTATCGCTCACCGCGGAAATTGGAAGACTCCGGGTGCGTATCAAAACACTATCGCTGCCCTCGTGGCTTCGGACTCTACGGCTTACTACGGCTCGGAATTTGACGTGTGGCTCACTGCCGACAATCAACTTGTGGTGCATCACGACGACAAGGCCTACGGCACGGAGGTGATGATTCAGGATGCGGCGCGCGCCGATTTTGCCGATGTGCGCCTGCCCAACGGCGAGGCGATTCCGTCGCTTGCCAATTTCCTCGCGGCTGCCCAGAAGACCAGAGTGAAGCTAATTTTTGAGCTGAAGCCGCATCGCGACGCGGCGCGCGAACGTGAGGCTGTGAGCCGCTCGATTGAGTTGCTCAAGCGCTACGGTTTGCTGGAGCGCACCGAGTTTATCACGTTCTCGAAGAATGCGCTTTTGGAATTTATCCGCCTGAGCGACCGTCCGGCATACTACCTCAACGGCGAGATGACTCCCGCCGAGCTCAAGGAGGTGGGCGCAGCGGGCGCCGACTATCATCACAGTGTGTTCAAGGCTCATCCCGAATGGATTGAGGAGTGCCACAAGCTGGGGATGAAGGTGAACGCGTGGACTGTGGATAAGGATGAGGATATTAGATGGTGTATCGACAACGGTGTGGATTTCATCACCACAAATGTGCCGTTCAAGGTGCGCGAAATGATTGACAAATAACAAAAACAGATAAGCAAGATGCCACGATTTTCGGTGATAGTGCCGGTGTATAACAGAATCGGCGAGGTGGAGGATTTGCTCAAGAGCCTCGCCGAGCAATCGTACAAGGATTTTGAGGTGGTGCTGGTGGAGGATGGCTCCACCGAGCGCTGCGACCAAGTGGCGCGGAAATATGCCGAGAAGGTAGATGTGAAATATTTCTACAAGGAGAATGAGGGTCGCAGCATAGCCCGAAACTACGGACTGGAGCGCGCGCAGGGCGATTATTTCGTGTTTTTCGACAGCGACTGCGTGATTCCGCCCGACTATTTCGCCACCTTGTCGCGCTGCTTAGATGAGAATCCGCTCGACTGCTTCGGCGGTCCCGACGCAGCGCACGATTCGTTCACCGACATGCAGAAAGCCATCAATTTTTCGATGACGGCGTTTCTCACCACCGGCGGAATACGCGGCGGAAGGGTGCAACTCGAGAAATTCGTGCCGCGCACTTTCAACATGGGCTATTCGCGGAAAGTGTGGGAAACTGTGGGCGGATTTCGGGAGATGTTCAGCGAAGACATCGACATGAGCACCCGGGTGAGGAAGGCAGGATTCAGCATCGGACTTGTGCGCGAGGCATACGTGTATCACAAGCGGAGGGTGAACCTGCGGCTGTTTGCCCGGCAGATTTATGTGTTCGGCATGTCGCGCATCACGCTCTATCTGCTCTATCCCGAGTCGCTGAAGGTGGTGCATTGGCTCCCGGCGCTGTTTGTGCTCGGCACCACAGCGATGATTCCGCTATCGATATTCTGGAATGTGTGGGCGATAGCGCCGTTAGTGGCATACCTGCTTGCGCTGTTTGCCACCGCACTCGCCTCGACCCGAAGCCTCAAAATCGCCTGCTTAGGCGTGGTTGCCGCTGTGGTGCAACTCGGCGGCTACGGCATCGGCTTCCTAAAGGCATTCACATGGAAAGTGCTTCTCCGCCACGGCAGAAATATCGAGGAAGAGGTGGAGATGCGACGCGGAAAATAGGCTCACGACTATGGCAATTATAAAACACAACGAGACTCCCCTACCCCAAGGACCAGCCATAAAAGATATGGCAGAGGACCTGCGCCCGCGCGAGAAGGCTTTGCGCTACGGCTTCGGCACGCTCGCCAAGCACGAACTGCTCGCCATCATCATTGGCGGCGGCACAGTGGGCGAATCGGTGCTTTCGCTGTCGCAACGCATCCTCGCCGACAACGACAACCGCTTCGATGTGCTCATACGCAAGTCGGTTGCCGAACTTGTGAAAACCTACCGCGGTGTGGGCGAGGCAAAGGCTGTGGCAATCCTTGCCGCCGCCAACATAGGACGCATTTTCGGCGAAGAGCTCGACAATCCGCGCGAGGCGCAGCAAATGAACTCGAGCGAAAAGGTGTTCTCGCTCATGCGACATGTGGTGGGGAATCGCAATGTGGAGGAATTTTGGATAATCACGCTGTCGAGAAGCCTCAAAGTGATAAACTTGCACCGGGTGAGCATGGGAGGCGTGGCAAACACCCTCGTGGATAAGCGAGTGCTGTTCAACTATGCGGTCGCCGACCTCGCAAGCGCCATAATCCTCTGCCACAACCACCCGTCGGGGGCGATAAAGCCGAGCATCGAGGACCGAAACCTCACGCGCGCCATCGTCGAAGCCGGGAAATTGCTCGACATCCAAGTGCTCGACCACATAATCGTGGGAGACAACAAATATTACAGTTTCAAAGACGAAGGCGACATGTAATCGACGCCTTCATCGAGAGAGATTCATGCTTTATGAAAAGATTTTTGCTTAGTATAGTTTTGCTGGCGGTGGTGATAGGCGGCGGACGCCTGCTCCTCGACTGGCTTATCGGTCCGGCTCACACGCTTTCGGTTGCCGCACTGCCGGTTGAAGACACCTTTGGCAAAGCCGCGCACGACACAGCCGCCGACAGCATCACAGCACCGGCACTTGAGCGCGACAGCATCGGCGATTAGAACGGCGTTGGCTGCTCGCCGGGCTGCTGAACAAGGAAATCGGGAGTATCAGAGGAGGCAGGCTGCTGAGTGCCCACTTCAAGGTTCTCGGGCTGCACCGCTTTGTTGAGTTTCGACTCAAAAGTGCTTTGAATCACATCGAAATCCTCTTTCCAGTTTTCAAAACGAGCGAATTTGGCACGGAATCGCATATTCACATCGTCGGTGCTACCGCTACGGTGCTTGGCGATAATGAACTCGGCAAGTCCGCGGATATCCTTGCCATCGGCATCAAGTCCGGAGCGAGTGTAATACTCGGGGCGGTGGATGAAGCACACGATATCGGCATCCTGCTCGATGGCACCCGACTCACGGAGGTCGGAGAGCTGCGGACGCTTGCTCTGCTTGCCATCGCCGGTATTGTTCTCCACGCGGCGGTTGAGCTGCGAGAGCGCGATGATGGGGATGTTAAGCTCCTTGGCGAGCTGCTTGAGCGAACGTGAAATCATACTCACCTCCTGCTCGCGCGAGCCGAATTTCATGCCCGAGGCGTTCATAAGCTGCAAGTAGTCGATGATGATAATCTTCACCTTATGCTCGCGCACGAGACGGCGAGCCTTGGTGCGGAGCTCGAAAACCGAGAGGCTCGGGGTGTCGTCGATAAAGAGCGGCGCGCCGTTGAGCGCAGTGATGCGAGTGGTGAGCTGGGTCCATTCGGGGTCGGAGAGGCGACCGCTACGAATCTTCTCGCCCTCGAGTTCGCACACATTACAGATAAGACGGTTGACGAGCTGCAACTTGCTCATTTCTAGCGAGAACACAGCCACAGGAGTATTGTAATCCACAGCCATATTCTTAGCCATGGAGAGCACAAACGCAGTTTTACCCATAGCGGGGCGCGCAGCAATGATAATGAGGTCGCTCGGCTGCCAACCCGAGGTGATTTTGTCCAAATCGTGGTATCCGGTGGCAAGACCGCTCAAGCCGCTATCGCGCTTGGAAGCGATGGTGATTTGATTGAGCGCCTCCTGGATAACGGGGTCGATTTGCGTAACATCGCGCTTGATGTTGCGCTGGGAAATCTCGAAGAGTTTCCCCTCCGCCTCCTGGAGAAGGTCATCGACATCGTTCGACTCGTCGAAAGCCTTGCTCTGCACCATCGAACTGAAGGAAATCAACTCGCGGGCAAGGTATTTCTGCGCCACGATTCGCGCGTGATACTCGACGTGGGCAGCCGAAGCCACACGGCTTGTAAGCTCGGCAATACGGGCTGCGCCGCCCACCTCGTCGATAGTTCCGTTGGCGCGGAGCTGCTCCACCACAGTGAGCATATCGATGGGTCGCTGCGACACACCGAGAGCCACGATAGCCTCGTAAATCTTCTGGTTCTTAGGCTCATAGAAGCACTCGGGGCGCAGGATGTCGCACACAGCGACATAGGCGTCGCGCTCGAGCATGAGGGCACCGAGCACAGCCTCCTCCACCTCGAGGTCTTGCGGCTGCATCTTCCCGAGTTCCGACACCTGAGGGACATAAATCACCTTGTCCTTTTTGGCTTTATTTGATGTTGTTGAGTTTCCTTCCATTGTGTAGCACTTTTACAAAGTGCAAAATTAGTGAAAAGCACGGCGGTTACAAAATAAAACACCGCCGATTTATGATAAAGTTTTCAAATCATTTATTAACAGCCCTATCGGAAGGGAGGGCGAAATTGTAGTCGCGCGGGATTACGAGGCGGCTCTCCCATTCGGTGGCTCCGGCTTTCGGACCATACTCAAAGACGATTTTGTTGTGGTTGCTGTCGTTGAGAATCTCGATAGTGCGGCAGATAATCTTGATTCCGGTGTGAGTGCCAAAAACATTCTGCTGCGGCTTGATGTTTCCGTTGTTCACAATGCTGATGATGTTGCTCACGCCATCGGTCTCGACATAAATGTAGAGTTTCTTGTCGCCATGGAATCCGCGCAAGCCATGTTTCAAGGCATTTTCGACGAGAATCTGCACCATCATCGATGGAATCACGATTTTCGTGGTGTCGCAGCCGGGAGAAACCAACTTGCGATAGTCGAACTTGTTGCCCAAGGCAGGCGCCTCGTTGGCACAATAGTAGTCGATAAACTGGAATTCCTCGGCAAGGCTGATGCAGTAGCGGTCGCAGAGCTCGAGATTCTTCTGCAGCAACCCGATGAGATTGGCGAGGTTTTCGCTCGGAGTCTCACGCGAGAGGATATTGAAAATGAAGTGAGGCGAAATGCGGTTGCGGATATTCTCGAGCTGAAGCGAGAGGAGATTTGCGCTCTCCTTCATCCGTTCCATTTTCAAGCGGCGCAATCGGAGTTTGAAAGTGAGGACAATAGCCACAACGAGCAAAACCAGAGAGATAGAGATGGAAAGGATAAGGATTTTGAGGTTGGTAACCTGCTTCTCGCGCGCGGCAATCACCATATTGCGTTGCAGTAAAGTGGTGTCTTGGGTGTAGCGCATCCTGTATTCCGCAATGAGATTGGCATCGGTGGTGTTTTTTACCGAATCGCACCAAGCGGTGGCCTTAGCAAGGTTTTCGTAGGCATGGCGATAGTCGCCAACCATGAGGAAATAGCGCTCCAAGCGGCGGTGATACAGTTCGTTGTATTGCGGGCGATTGGAGGGATAGGCGGCGAGGCTATTAAACACCGAGCGCGCACCGGCAATATCGCCTTTGCGCAACAGCAAGTCGGCTTTGAGCGACAAGAAGTTGAACATCTGCTCCGAGAAGGAGTTGTCTTTGAAATATTTGTCGGCGCGGGAAATATACACCTCGGCAGAATCGATATTCCCCATGAGCATCGACACCTCGCCGATATTGGCATCTACCACAGCCTGCATTTCGGGATTCTCAAACTCGCACACTATCGGATAGGCGCGCTTGAAATACTCGAGAGCGCGGGGATACTGCTTCTGCTGATAGCAGCTGTTGCCGCGGTTGTTGAGATAGAAATATTGAGCCTGAGCGTCGGCGCCGGCAAAAAGAGAGTCAGCTTTATCGAAATAAGCCTCGGCGAGCGGGAAGTTGTGCAAGTCGGTGTAGGCGCAACCAAGCCCTGCGAGAATCGAGAATCGAGGCGAGTCGATATTGAGCGAATCGCAGAGGAACAGAGCGCGACGGTAATATTTGGCAGTGAGAGCGAGTTTACCATCGTGCTGGCACTGGTCGGCAAGATTCACGCAAGTGTAAATCATCGACTCCGGGCTGCCGGAATGCCCCAACGCCTCGATAGCGCGGAGATAATAGACCGCAGCCGAATCCACTTTGCCGCGAAACTGAACATCGGTGATAGCGCGATGATTCCAGAAAGTGCCTTTCAGCTTGAAAAAGTCGTTGGAGTGAGTACCGGGGAAATCGGAGAGGAAATGCCCCACCGAATCATGGATAGCAAAACAACGGGCGGTGTCTCCTGCGTTGGCATAGGCAACGGCACGGAACAGGTCGAGATAGCGTTGCGCAATGGTATCGGAAATCGTAGCCCGGGCGCTGTCAAACTTGGCGACAGCCGTCATCGGCTCGGTGAAGATTGCCACGTTGTTATCGGCGACCACATTTTGCGACGCAAGGAAGTCGGAATTTGCATTGTCGGCATTTCGCGAACAACCGCCGGCAATCATTATCGGCAATAAGAGGGCAGCGGCCCATAAAGCCGCACAAATCCTGGTGTATTTCATATTTCTTAGCTACTTAATCTTATTAATCTAATTAAATTAAATTGAAAATTTTCTGCAACTTGGCACGAAATGTTCTCCCCACAAGCACATCATCGTTGTTGAAAGGTGGGAAAAGGGTGCATTTGTTGCCTGTAATGAGTGTGAGATAACGTGTATTTACAATATATGATTGATGAGTCTGAACGAAACTCTTGCTGAAACCGAGAATCTGCTCGGCACGGATACCCTTGCGGAGCTGCACGAAACTGCCATCGAGGATGGCAATCTCCCACACTCTGCGCTGGGAACTATATCGGAAATAGCCCACCTCGCGGGGACGCACAATGCGCACCTCGTTGAGCGGAGTGAGCACGGCAAAACTTTCCTCATCGCCACACAATTCACCCAGAATCAAGTCGCCGGGCAACGATGAAATGTGTTTTTGCTGTACCGAGTGGCGATAGCGCTGTATCACCTTGTCGAGTTCATTCGGGAGTACCGGTTTAAGCAGGTAGTCGTCTTCGTCGCGAGCAAAAGCATCGCCACTGTGAGAGCCGTAATATCCGGTGAATACTACCACGTATGTGCTAACGAGGCACGCCCTCATTTCCTCAATCAAATCGAGACCTGAGCCGTCAGGGAGTTCTATATCCACAAATATAATATCGGGGCACACATCCCCTATTTTTTGTTTCGCTTCTTCTACTGTCGTGGCAGTCCAGACATTCACGAAATCCGGATAGTCGACAATCTCTTTGACGAGATTTGCCATGGCAGCCTCATCATCATCCACTATAGCGAAACGAGCCTTTGTGTCCATACTGAATAAAAATAAATAATAGAATAGTTGTCAATACATAGCAAAGTTACAAAAAATTTACCTAATTTGCAACAGAAAAATGCCAAAAGCGATTATATGGCTTTAAATCGAGACTATTTGTAGGTTATAGGCGCTTGATTGAACGATACTCCTTAAATGAAAGCGGCGACTCCATCTGGTGGAACCGCCGCCGGATATCATCAATATTAAATATTATCTCACGCGGTTTACATAACTGCCATCGCGAGTATCGATTTCGATAGTCTCACCGATATTGATGAACAAAGGCACACGCACAGTAGCACCCGACTCCACGGTAGCGGGCTTCAAAGTGTTGGTAGCGGTATCGCCCTTGAGACCGGGTTCGGTGTATGTAACCTTCATTTGCACCTTGGTAGGAACGTCGGCATAGAGGACAGTCTCGGAAGAAGCATCAGAAACGACTTCGACAATCATACCTTCGAGAAGGAAGTCAACGCCGTTGATAAGGTCGTGGGCGATGGGTATTTGGTCGAAAGTTTCTTGATTCATGAACATATAGTCTTCACCTTCTTTATAAAGATACTGGTGAGGACGACGTTCAACGCGCACATCTTCGAGTTTTTCACCGATGTTGAAACGGCGCTCGAGTACATAACCGTTAACCACGTCTTTCAATTTGGTACGCATAAAAGTGTTACCTTTACCGGGCTTTACATGCAAGAAATCGATGCAGAAATAGAGCTTGCCATCCATTCTGATGCAAGTGCCGATTTTAATGTCTTGGGCATTAATCATATCTATCTATTTATAGTTTAAGAAAAAATTATCGAGTTTTACGCTGCAAAATTACTGCTTTTTGTCAAAAAACACAAAAAGTTTAGAGATAAAATGCACATTCATTTTGTTTATTTCAAAAAAGTGAGTAATTTTGCAGTCCGAAAACAAAGAAAATAATAACAAATAAAAATAAAAGGCAATGAAAAGAACATTCCAACCTTCAAACAGAAAAAGAGTGAACAAACACGGTTTCCGCGAAAGAATGGCAACAGCCGATGGTCGCAAAGTATTGGCACGTCGCCGCGCTAAAGGTCGTGTTCGTCTCACCGTAAGCGACAGCGTTCGTCGATAATTGCCTCAGCGCAATTATCCCCAACCGCCGGCTTCTGTCAGCGGTTTTTTTTGTACCCAAGCAGAGTCTCATCCGAAATCGGGATTTTGGGAATAGAGTTTGCCGTAAATTTTTACTATAATTGAAATTTTTAGTTTTATGATGTCAATTTCGGGGCTTGCCGTTGAATTTTCCGGCACTACCCTATTCAGCGATATTTCTTTTGTAATCAACGACAACGACCGCATCGCCCTCATGGGGAAAAACGGCGCGGGAAAATCTACTATGCTCAAAATCCTGGCGGGAGTGAGACAGCCCACTCGCGGCTCGGTGTCTGCCCCGGCAGACTACACTGTGGCTTACCTGCCGCAGCACTTGCTCACCGACGACTCGCGCACGGTGTTTGAGGAGGCGTCGCAGGCATTTGCCCACCTTTTCGAGATGGAGCAGCGAATCAACACTCTCAACGATATGCTCGCCACCCGCACCGACTACGAGAGCGAGGAATACATGCAGATTATCGAGGAGGTAACCTCCCTCGGTGAGAAATACTACGCCATCGACCTCACCCACTACGAGGAGGATGTGGAGAAGATTCTTTTGGGTCTCGGCTTCACAAGAGAGGATTTCAACCGCCCTACCTCGGAATTTTCGGGCGGCTGGCGCATGCGCATCGAGCTCGCAAAGATGCTGCTCAAAAAGCCCGACTTGCTTCTGCTCGACGAGCCTACCAACCATCTCGACATCGAGTCGATTCAATGGCTCGAGGACTTCCTCATCGCCTCCGGCAAGGCGGTGGTGCTGATTTCGCACGACAGGGCGTTTGTCGATCACGTTACCACCCGCACTATCGAGGTGACCATGGGCAAAATCTATGACTACAAAGTACCCTACTCGCAATATCTCCAACTTCGTGCCGAGCGCAGAGAGCAGCAACTCAAGAAATATGAGGAGCAGCAGAAGATGATTGCCGAGACACGACAGTTTATCGAGCGCTTCAAGGGGACCTACTCCAAAACGCTGCAAGTGCAGTCGAGAGTGAAAATGCTTGAGAAACTGCAACTTGTAGAGGTGGACGAGGAGGACAACTCGGCATTGAGGCTCAAGTTTCCACCTGCTCCGCGCTCGGGCAACTATCCGGTGATAGCCTCGGGAGTAGGCAAGAGCTATGGCGACAAGACCGTGTTCTCGGGAGCCGAATTCACCATCGAGCGCGGTCAGAAAATCGCATTTGTGGGGAAGAACGGCGAGGGAAAATCCACACTTGTGAAATGTATCATGGGTGAAATACCCCACGATGGCACCATCACCATCGGGCACAATGTTAAAATTGGCTATTTTGCCCAAAACTCCGCCTCGCTACTCGATGAGTCGCTCACCGTGTTCCAGACAATCGACGATATAGCGCAGGGGGAGATACGCAACAAAATCAAGGACCTGCTCGGCGCGTTCATGTTTGGCGGCGAAGAGAGCGCAAAGCCGGTGAAGGTGCTGTCGGGAGGCGAGAGAACACGTCTCGCCATTCTCAAACTGCTGCTTGAGCCTGTCAACCTGCTTATTCTCGACGAACCTACCAACCACCTCGACATGCGCAGCAAGGATGTGCTGAAGCAGGCACTTATCGACTTCGATGGCACCGTGATTCTGGTGTCGCACGACCGCGACTTCCTCGACGGACTCGTAAAGAACATCTACCACTTTGGAGGCGGAAAGGTTACGCTCCACCTCGAGGGAATCAAGGAATTCATGCAACGCAAGCACTTGGAGAACCTGCGCGAACTCGAGCGTTAGACAATAAGGTTGCGCTTGTACTCTTTTATCACCGCAGCAAATTCGAGCCAATAGCGTTCCGCCTTGATTTCGCCCACGCCTTGCACTTCGAGAAACTCGGCCTTGGTTACCGGCATCAAAGACGCCATCTCTTGCAAAGTCTTGTCGCTGAAGATAACGTAGGCAGGCACACCAAGCCGCGAAGCGATTGAGGCGCGTGTGGAACGCAACTTCTCGAAGAGTGTAGGCTGAGCACGATGCGGCTTTGCCTGTTTTTCGCCTCCTTTGGTTTTCTTCTTGGCGGCTGTCGGTTCCTCCGGCTCGGTGAGCATCACAGGCTTTCCGCGCAACACTTCGCGTCCGTAATCCGACACGCGAAGGTGATTTCCGTCATCGTAGGCAATCTCAATCAACCCCATCTGCAAGAATTGGAGCATATAGGAAGTCCATTGGCGGAATGTGGAACCGCGCCCCACCCCAAAGGTCTTAATCTTGTCGTATCCCTTAGCGGCAATGTCGGCACGGCGAGAACCGCGGAGGATATCCACCACCATATTCATTCCCACCTGCTCTTCACAACGCACGATTGCGCTCAATGCCATTTGTGCAAATTCCGTGCCATTGAAACGCTTGGGCGGATTCTTGCACACATCGCAGTTGCCGCAATCATGGTCGAAACGCTCATTGAAATAGCTGAGCAGAATGCGCCGGCGGCACACTGTAGATTCGGCATATTCCTCCATCCTCTGCAGCTTCTCGTTGTTGATGAGTTTCTGCCCCGATTCGGCGATAAACGATGTGAGAGTGATTACATCGGCATAGGAGTAGAACATATAAGTGTCGGCTTCGGCGCCATCGCGACCTGCACGACCTATCTCCTGATAGTAACTCTCCATGTTCTTGGGCATGTTGTAGTGAATCACCCAGCGGATGTTGCTCTTGTTAATCCCCATACCGAAGGCGATTGTAGCCACGATGATAGGAATCTCATCGTTGAGAAACTTGCGCTGCACATCCTCGCGAGTGGCTGACGACAGCCCGGCATGATAGCAGGCGGCAGTGTAGCCCAGGCGACGGAGCGATTCGGCAACGTTTTCGGTGCTTTTGCGGCTCAGGCAGTAGATGATGCCGCTGTCGCCGTGATGAGAATCTATGATATCTACAATCTTGGACAATTTCCCCTTGGAGGTGTAATTGCGGAGCACATTCAAGGAAAGATTGGGACGGTCGAACGACGAGATGAACACTTGCGGGTCGTGAAGTCCCAACTGAGTGGAGATGTCGCCGCGGGTAATCTTGTCGGCAGTGGCGGTGAGCGCCATCACCGGCACATTAGGGAACCGCGCCTTGAGAAGTGAGAGTTTGGTGTATTCCGGGCGGAAATCGTGCCCCCACTGCGAGATGCAGTGCGCCTCGTCGATTGCGATGAAACTTATGAGCATATCTCTCGACCACTGCCCCATATCGGCGAGCAAGCGCTCGGGAGAAATGTAGAGCAACTTGATTTTGCGAGCAAAAACCGCCTCCATAATCGAGCGGTTTTCATCATCGCTCTGCATGCTGTTGATTGCCGCGGCGGGGATTCCCATAGCCTGGAGCGCATCCACCTGGTCTTTCATGAGCGAAAGGAGCGGAGACACCACAATGGAGCATCCGTCGAGCATGAGCGACGGCATCTGATAGCAGAGCGATTTTCCACCGCCGGTGGGCATCAGCACCACGCAATCGCGCCCCTGCAACGCACACTCTATCGCGCTCCACTGCATAGGATAGAAACTATCGTAGCCGTAGAACCTCTTGAGGAGCGACAGTGCCACTTTCTTGGCTGTGGCAGGATTGTAGGATTGGTTAGAAGGCATTTTTCTCCCCTTTTATAGCATTAAACACGGTGAGGAAGATTATCTTGAAATCGAGAGCGAGATTCCAGTTTTCGGCATACCAGACATCATACTCGACACGTTTCTGCATCTGCCACAACTCCTTGGTCTGCCCGCGATAGCCATTCACCTGCGCCCATCCGGTGATTCCCGGCTTGATGATGTGGCGCATCATGTATTTATCGATGAGTTTGCTATAATCTTCGGTGTGCTTAATCATGTGTGGACGCGGTCCCACCACCGACATATCGCCGCGCAACACATTGAAGAACTGCGGCAGCTCGTCGATGCTCGTCTTGCGGAGGAAGTCGCCGACACGAGTTTTGCGCGGGTCGTTTTTCGACGCCTGCATCGTGTCGCTATCCTTATTCACGCGCATTGTGCGGAACTTGTAGCAGGTAAATTCCTTGCCGCGATAGCCGGTGCGCTTCTGCTTGAAGAAAATCGGACCCGGAGAGGACACCTTGATGGCGATTGCCACCGGGATGAGCACCAATGGTGAGAAAATCATCACCACAAGGGAGAAGAGGATGTCGAAAGCGCGCTTGATGATGCGGTTTTGGAGACGGGAGAGCGGATTTGGTCGCAAAGACAAAGCCGGCAGCGAGCCGATGGTGTGTAGCTCGAATTGTCGAATGAGTTTCGGACCGATAACCGGAACGAAATAGAAATCGACGGCATTGTTTTCGGCAACCTTTATGAGTTTATCCACCAAGTCGTTGTCGATGCTGGGCATAGTGCAGAACATTTCATCCACAGGATGCTTGCGCACATACTCCTCGACATCGTCAACAGTGCCGCGATAGTCTTTTATCGACTTGGCATATTTCTTATCGTCGAAGAAGCCGAGCACACGATAGCCATATCCGGCATCGCTGAGCATCTCCTCGAGGAGTTTAACCCCCATCGAGCCACCGCCGATGATAATCACGCGACGGAAGTTGTAGCCATGCTTGCGATAGAGTTTCACAGCCTTTCTCGACAAGAGCCACCACACAGCAATCACCGCCAGGAAGAGCAGATAGAATCGCCACATTATCGACATGGGAATATCGCCATCGACGAGCACCGTGGTCATTGCAATGGAAACCATGGTATATACCAGCACCATATTCACCGAGCGGAGCAAAATTTTGTCGGCATAGATAATGCGTTGAGAATGGATGTCGGAGAAGAAAAATACCGTTAAGAGATATGACAAGTTGAGCACCAACAGCGATTTGGCGTTGAAAAACACCTCGGGAGAGCCGTTGTGCCAGAAAAAGAGTGAAAAATAAACCAAATTGAGCAATAGCACATCGACGCATGTGATAGCGCTGCGCATAAATCGCCCATATCGAGTTTTTCTTTCCATAGTAAGTTTATAATCACCGCCTTAATCGAAATTCCGACCAAGGCGGTGGTGTATTTGTACCAGCCGAGACGGATTAATCCATCTTGGCATCAATCATTTTAACCTTATTCTCGAGTTCAACAAGTTCTTCTTTGATTTTCACGATTTTGCGTTCCATATCCTTGAGGAGCGAATTTCCTGTCTTGGATTTGGCTTCAAAGAAGAGCATATTTGTCTCATAAGTTTTCAATTCCTCGCGTTTAGCCTCGTAAGCTCTCATGAGGCGCTCGCGCTCGCGATACAATTTGTCGCTGTCGGAAGAGATTTTATCAATCGACTTCTCATAGTTTGCCATGCGAGAATGAGTCTCACGGAGGTCGAACTTATCGTTCACCACCTTGACAACAGCCTGGAATTCGTTGTAGGCATTGTCTTTCTCCTTGAACGGAACGTGTCCCACTTCGCGCCATTGCTTGATAAGCTCCTTCACTTTAGCCTTTCCTTCGGGAGTAACCTCACCTTCGGCGAGAGCCTTGAGTTGAACCACGATTTCGCGCTTGGTTTCAAGGTTGGCGTGTTCGGTCTTGCGAGTGCTTGAGGTGTTCTTCTCCTTCTCGGTGAAGAAGTGGTTGCAAGCATCGAGGAAACGGCGCCACACGGCATCGCTATGTTTTTTCAGCACCGGACCTACGGTTTTCCACTCCTTGTGGAGCTCGTTGATTTCCTGGGTTGTCTTTTTCCAGTCGGTGCTATTCATAAGAGCCTCGGCACGCTCGCAGAGTGCGATTTTCTTTTCGAGATTGCGAGCGGCAGCCTCTTTCATCGACTTGAAGAACTCCGCCTTGCGAGCGAAGAATTCATCGCAAGTTTTGCGGAAGCGGGCAAACAAAGCGGCATTCACGGCACGGGCGGCAAAACCGATTTTGCGCCATTCTTCCTGCATCTGCTTGATTTGCTCGGTAGCCTCGTCCCAAGCGGCATAGGTAGCGAGAGTGTTCATATCGATAGCCTCGATGCGCTCGCAGAGAGCGGTTTTGGCTGTCTCGTTTTCTTTTTCTTTCTCTTTGCGATTCTCAAAGAAAGCTTGATATTTCTTATTAATAGAGGTGGAGATTTCTTTGAAACGATTCCACACCTCCTCGCGAATTTCGGGAGCGATAGGACCTATTTCGCGCCACTCGTTGTGCAGATTCTGCAATTTGCGGAAGGCATCAACCACATCGCCGAGGGTGTCGAGTTCGGCAGCCTGCTTGATGAGTTCCTCCTTAGCCTCAAGGTTTTTCTTGAAGTCGTAATCGCGAAGGTCTTTGTTGATTTTGAGCAAGTCGTAGAAATTCTCTGTGAGTTGCTGATAGGTTTTCCACAAAGAGGTAACAGTCTCGGCTGGGGTGTCGCCCACAGCCTTGAAATCCTGTTGCAACTGTTGGAATTTGTTATATTGGCGATTCACATTATCGACATCGGCAATTATGGTGCGCATTTCGTCGAGAATGGCATTCTTTTTCTCGAGATTGGCTTGTTTTTCAGCCTCGATAGCAGCGAGTTGCTCGGCACGAAGTTCCTTGTATTTGGCAAGGAGCTCTTTCATTTTCATCTCGGCAGCATCGTCCATCACGGCAAAAGCCGCTTCTTCGTTTCCTTTGTCAAGGAATGCCTGTTTCTCGACCTCAATTTCTTTTTTACGGATAGCAGCGAAAGCATTTTTGAGGCGCGTAACGGCATCTTTCACCTGGTCGGGCTTCTCCTGGAGGAGTTTTTCCATTTCAGCCACGATTTCATCCTTTGACAAATCGATAGTCGCAATCTGACCTTGGGGTTCTTCGGCGTTTTCGTCAACAGAATCCACATTTTCAGTAATCTCTAATTCATCGGCAGCCGACGAATTGTTCAGGGTAGCATCTGCTTCTTGCAATTCAAGAGCATCTGATTTTTTAGGCATTTCCATATCAAGTCGTTTTTAAGTTTATTGGCATCGGCGCGCGACACCACACAATTATTTGTCAAAAATACAAAAATAATTATACGGAAACAATAATTATGGAAGAAAAACTGCAAAAAAGTCCAAAAAAGGATAATAAAACGGATGTTTTGAGCAAAAAACAGGGCTATCAGGCATTCGGTCCGTAATGGAGAGCGGTGCAATTGGAGGGGATAAATAGGTTGCAGGCTACGCGCGTAATGTCGCGGGGCGAAACAGCCCGGTAGCGGTCAATCTCGGTGTTGAGGCTGTCGGCGTTGCCGAGGAAAGCATAATAACCGAGTTTTTGCGCCAAATCTTTAATGCCGAGGCACGCCATTTTCTCGCGGGTCTCCCACTTGTTGACACACTTCTCGAGTTCGCCCTCCTCCACCCCGTCGTTGACGAGTGCGGCAAGTTGGGCATCAATGGCATCGTTGGCTTCCTTCCAATCGACACCGGGCATGAGCACACACGACACGGTGAACAATCCGGGGTCGTAACTGCCCCAGATGGCAGCATCGGCGCTGGCGAAAAGACCGCTCTCGGTAACAAGATTGCGGTAGAAGCGCGACGACTTGCCATTGGCGAGGATATCGCTCACGAGGTCGCAGGCAATGTAATCGCTGTCGAGGGCGGCACACATTTTATATCCGCGGTAAATCACATCCTGCGGCACATCTTTTGCCACGCTCTCGAAGCGGAAATCGGTTTGCTGCGGCTCGGCAGGGATTGGAGCCGAGGAAACCTCGCGGCGAGGGATGTCGCCAAACCATTTCCGGGCAAGGGCGAAAACCTCATCGGCTTTCACGTTGCCCACCACGCTGAGAATGGCGTTGTTGGGGGCATAATGGCTGTAGAAAAACTCTTTGACCTGCTCCATCTCGGCACGCGCGATATGTTCGGGCACGAGTCCGATTACAGGCCAGCGATACGGGTGGGTTTTAAATGCCATTCGGCGGATAATGTGCCCCAACTCGCCATAAGGCTGGTTGAGCACACGCTCCTTGAACTCCTCAATCACCACATTGCGTTGCACTTCGAGGCTTTGAGGGGTGAATGCAAGGCATCGCATACGGTCGCTTTCGAGGCAGAATGCAGTCTCGATATTGCAAGCGGGCAACACCTCGTAGAAGTTGGTAATATCGTTGCTGGTCCAGGCGTTGCTCTCGCCACCGGCGAGCTGGAGCACACGGTCGAAATCGGACACATTCACCGAGCCGCCAAACATCAAATGCTCGAAAAGATGGGCAAAGCCGGTGAGCGAGGGGGACTCGTTGCGCGCGCCCACCTTGTAGATGATGTTGACAGCCACCATAGCGGTGGAAGGCACCTCAACATGAAGCACCTCCAGACCGTTATCGAGAATGTTACGATTTATTGCAAACACCTGTTGTGAGAAGTTATTTCAGAACGACACCGAGGATGCGGATATCCTCTTTAGGACGGTCGTTGCGATCGGTAGCAACACTTTGGATTTTCTCCACAACATCCATTCCTGCAACCACTTCGCCAAAGACGGTGTAAGCGCCATCGAGGTGAGGCGTTCCGCCCACAGTGCTGTAAGCCTCGACCATTTCGGGGGTCATGGCAGTGGGGTTGGCAGCATATTCAGCCTCGGTTTCGGCGATGAGTTTTTGGCGAATCTCCTCCATGGCGGCGGTGTCGCCTTTGATGTTGAGTTTCATGAGTTCCTTGCGATGAGGAGCCACAAGGCGCTGGAAAATTGCTTGCTTGGCAGTCATCTCCATCTGCTGCGCCATTTGTTGCAACTGAGGCATGTTATACACCTTGCCGGTTACGATATAGAACTGCGAACCTGAGGAGCGACGCTCGGGATTCACCTGGTCGGCAGTGCGCGCAGCAGCGAGAACACCTTTTTTATGATAATAGCGAGGATATACGATTTCGGCAGGCACTGTGTATCCGGGGTCTCCGGTGCCAAGCATCTGCCCGGGAGCGGCGTTTTTTGAGTTGCCATCGCCGGTTTGCACCATGAAATCTTTGATAACACGATGGAAAAGCACACCATCATAGTATTTCTCCTGCACGAGTTTTATGAAGTTATCGCGGTGTTGTGGAGTTTCGTTATAGAGCACCACCTCAATATCACCGAGCGATGTGGTAATCACGGCATGAGTGAGAGAATCGTCCATATTGTCTTGAAAATTATTTTTTGCGTTAATACCTTGGGGAAATCCCAACATAATGAATATGGCTATCGTAGAGAGAGCCACAAGAAGCCGGCTGCTGGCAGTCATTTTGCATCAGATTCCCAAAGCCGGGAACATACGTTTGTAGATGCGGCGGAAATTGTCGTCGGTTGCCTGTAGCTCTGCCACGCGAGAGGCATAGTCAACGCCCCAAATCGAGGTGAGTAGGTCGCCGATGTATTTACGCTCGCGGTCGCGGTCGATTGCACCCTTTATGAGAGTGTCGATAGCCTTCGAGAAGCGATTTGAATCGATGGCAAAAAGATATCGGGCAGTGCTCACGGCAAACTGCCCCGATTTATCCGAGTTGAGAATGTTATCTACAAGTGAATCCATATCTTCCTCATTTAGAGCATCGATATGGTTGGCTATATACTCGTAAGTGGCAAGACCGGAATCGTCTTTTGAAAGTTTCTTCAATACTTCTTTATCCATTTCTTTCGTCAAGGATTATGTTTTCGGTTGCAAACTTACAAATAAAAGGCGAGATAAGCACAAAGTTGAGGCAAAAAATTGCCTTTTGATGCCTTTTGAGCCTCAAAGGAGGATTAATCGTAGTCGATATGGAGATGGTATTTCCCGCAATGGCGGCAACGGAACAGATATCCGGCAGGAGAGCCTACCGCCTCGATATGAGCTACATCATAGGGGTCTCCCCCATCCTCTTCATAACTTTTCAGCACCTCATCATAGATGCCCAATTCTTCAAGGTCTTCCACGCCCACATCATCGACAAACGCGCAGAAATCGCCACAACAGGAGGGAAAATAAGGCTCTTGCCATGCAAAATACGGGGGTGTGCAATAGGAAAGGCGATAAATGGCATCCTTATCTACAACTCTTCGGCTGAAATAGCCCACAAAGCAGCACCCGAATTTTTCGTGGGCGGCACCCGAAGCCACACATTCGGGACACAACACAGGGTATTCGTCGCACTCATGGTGGTATGACGGACCGGCATAGACCTTGTCGGTTTTCTTACCGCAACAATCACACACGGCATCTTTGCTCTCAAAAACGGTGGTTAAAGCCCCGGGGTTGTAGGGAAACAAATTAGAGTCTTGCTTTGCCATAACTATTCCTCTTTTGTTATCTTATATCCGAGTTTGAGAATCAATTTGATGGTTTCTTGCGAGGTGTTGCGGTCGTATTCTTTCTCATCGTCGCTCAACTCCTCGGAGGGCACAAGGCAAGGGGGTTTCTTGGCGGCATCGTCGCGTTGCGGACCATAGGTCCAACCTGGTTCCATCCTGGTGCG
>JBJEKB010000032.1:0-5503 GCA_051878395.1 Muribaculaceae bacterium | reverse complement strand
TTTGCCTTGATTGTTGCGGTTGGCACTTTTACCGGGGGTGCATCGAAATCATCCGAGCAACTGACCAATCCGGCAATAGCCATAAGCATTACGCTTAATAATAATTTAATTGATTTCATATCAGTATATTGATTTTTTGTTTATTATTTGAAATTAGAATTTGAAACCTACATTGACAAACACTTTGATGCCTTGTCCGTGATAGTATTTGTTGGGATATTTGCCCACGTTGAAGTTGGTGTAGTCGAAACGTCCCTGTTGGTAACCGCCGGTGCAGATTTTCTTGTTGTTGAGCACGTTGTCAACATTCAAGTTGATATTCATCGACGCTGTGCGGTTGAGGTAGATGAGTTTGCCGATGCTGAAGTTGAGCACAAACACATCTTTAAGTTTCTCTTGAGTGGAGATTTCGGCAACCTTTTGGTTGAGTTCCTCTTCCGAATCGACAAATTTCCAGAGGTCGCTCATCGACTCGTGGCGCACGGGAGAGAGGTCAACGTAGGAGTCGCCCATCCACGATGCGTTGATGTTGAAGAACCACATGCCGGGAGCAGCCCAGTCGATGCCGATGTTATAGGCTTGTTGTGGTGTGCCGCCCACATAGAAGTTTTTGAGGTACACTGTGGTTACAGTGTCGGGCGACATGCCGTTTTCGTAACTGCGTGTGCCGGTGGGGCGGTTTTTGTATTGATAGCGTGAATAAGTACCTGCAGCGCTCACTGTGATGCTGGGAGTTACCTTGAATGCCAAGCCCACTTCCACACCTTTGTGCTGTTTCTGCACGTTGGTCATCACGTAGTTCATGAATGTGGAGTATTGGTCGTCGTAGAACGATGTGCGCTCCACGCCGTTGTAGGTGTTGGTCCAGAAACCTGTGATGCTACCTTTGAAGCGGCGATAGTTGAACACGTAGGAGATGTCGCCCGAAAGGATTCTCTCGCTTTCGAGGTCGGCGATAGCGTCGTCTTTGATGCGCGGCGACACGTATGCTTGGTCGGCAAGCGGAGCCTTGGTTTGGTAAAGGGCGTTGATTACGAAGTTGTTGCGGCCATCGAGCTTGTAAGTGATGCCGGCTTTGATGCCGCCGTTGTCAAATTGGTGGCGTTTGCCCTTGCCGTAGGAGTTCTCGGGTGAGCGGCCGTTGCGCATCTTTCCATCGCGTTGGTAGGTGGTGTAAGAGATGTTCAAGCCGTAGTTGATGTCCCAGTGGGGGAGGTTAATCATATTTTGCACCCAAGCGTTGGCGGTGAACACGTTGATACGATAGTCGTAACCGAAGCGGTCGCCCACGCCCACTTTGCGGCTGGGGTTGTTAAGGTCGTTTTGGAGCATAGTCTTGTCGGCAGGGAAGTCGCGTTCCGAGAATTGGTCGATATCCACCCAATATTTGCCGCCAAGGAGGTCCTTAATGGTCTTGTAGTAAGAGCCGATGGTGTAATTCGCACCCACGCCTGCCTGCAAGGTCATGTAGTCGTTGAGGCGGTGGTTGAGGGTGGAATTGAATTGGAAGTTGAGTTGGTCGCTGTGGCGTTTCTCAAGAATGTAGGTAGAGCCGCGTTCCACTCCGGTTTGCTCGGCTTGTATGTTGTTGAGGTAGTTGGTTTGATAGAGCTTGTCCCAATCGATTTGGCGGAACTGCTCGTTGTTTTGCCAGAGGTCGGTGTAGAGCTCGCGAGCCTCGCTCCCTTCGTCAAAGTAGGACGGGAGGTAGCGGTAGTAGTCGGGACGCGGGTCGGCTGCGTTATACCAGTTGAGAGCCGATGACGAGTAGGCCGACGAACGGAAACCGAAACCGGTGTTGAGCGATGTGCCCATCTTTGGAGTCCAAATCCAGTTGATGATAGCGGTCGGGTCGAACGATTCAACCACTTTGGCACTGCGTTTCTCGAGTTTGCCGTTTTGGGTGATATATCCCCAGTTGGGGTTGTAGAGGTAGTCGCCCGACACTTCGTAGCACTCGTCGTAGGTTGCCGACGAAGATGCGCGCTGAGTGGGAGCGCCGAAAGTGGTGAGCGAGATGGTGTGAGCGGGGTTGAACACCTTCTGCAACGAGAGGAAGTAGCCGCCCGAGTGGTAGAATGTACCCGGAACATTACCTTCATCGCTGTAGCGGCCGATAGCCGAGAGGGTGAGTGCCCATCCGTTCTTGCTCAAGCCGGTGGAGTAGGTCGCCATGCCGCGAGCATAGTAGTTGCCGTTGGTGTAGGCAACGCTGGCGCGGAAGCCGGGAGCGTAATCCTTGGCGTAGGCGTTGATGTTGGTGGTTCCGCCGATAGTACCGAAACCTGCAGTCGAGGGCGCGATACCGATTGCTGTCGAGCGGTTTTTGAACACGGTGTTCATGCCGCCGAGCATCGAGTAGTTGAAACGCCCGCGAATAGGCTCGTTGAAGTTCACACCGTTGATGTAGGTTTGGCTGTACTCCTGGTCATAGCCGCGGAAGCGGAATCGCATGGCACTGAAGTCGTAGCTTGTAGCCTGGTAGTAGATGTTGTCCGAGGCACCGGTGAGTGCGCCAATCGCTTGGCTGTTTCCCTCCTCGTCTTCGAGAAGCGACTCGCTCACGAGAAATTCGTCGGAAGCATCGTTGATGCCGGTGAACACTCCATCGGGTGTAAGTGTGATGATACCGAGGTCTTCAACCACTTTGTTCTTAACATCGACGGTTGACGACCAGTCTTTGTAGCCATACGACACGATGGTGAGCTTGCTCTCGCCCGGTGTCGCGTTACTGATGAGAAAACTGCCGTCGGCTCCCGTAACCACAAGCAGATTCTGGCGTTCCAGAATCACACTCGCGCCTGCCACGGGAAGGCTGCTTTCTGAATCCACTACTACGCCTCTCACTCCCGATTGTGCTAAAATCGGTAAACTGCACAGAAGCGCAATAATCAAAAACAGTTTAATTCGCATAAGAAATTTGTTATTATATTAATATTGTTTTTTAGTTAAATTGTGGTTTTAGTGTTAAATTATTTTCCCCTTCGGGAAGCAAATGTCAAATATACGCATTTTTATTTATTTGGCGTGATTTTTCCGCCACTTTTTGTTTTTTTGCGCAAAATATAATGGTTTTGCAACATTTTCCCTTCTCCCGAGCTTTCCTCGGGCTGTTTATCGTGTGTTAACACATTCGATGTTGCATATCTTTTAAAAATGTGTTATTTTTGCAAATCAAATGGCACGTTTGTGCTGTTTGTCGTTTTATCCCGCCTTTTTATTACATCAGAATATGGACAACGAGCCAATGCACATAGATATCCTCACTGTTATGCCCGAAATTCTCGAGTCGCCCCTCGGATTCTCAATCCTCAAGCGCGCGCAAGACAAAGGGCTTGCCGAGATTGTGGTGCACAATCTCCGCGACTATTCCACCCGTCCACACCGCAAGGTTGACGACTATCCCTTTGGCGGCGAGGCTGGAATGGTGATGCAGATTGAGCCTATCGACCGTGCTATATCTTCTTTGAAGGAGCAGCGCCACTACGACGAGGTGATTTTCATGACTCCCGATGGCGAGCAACTCACTCAGCAGGTGGCTAATTCGCTTTCGCTTTGCCGGAATATCATCATCCTGTGCGGACACTACAAGGGGGTTGACTACCGCGTGCGCGAGCACCTCATCACCCGCGAGATTACCATCGGCGACTATGTGCTCACCGGTGGCGAGCTCCCTGCGGCTATCCTCACCGATGCCATCGTGCGCCTCATTCCCGGTGCCATCGGCGATGAGCAGTCGGCGCTGAGCGATTCTTTCCAGGACAATCTCCTCGCCCCGCCGGTATATACCCGCCCCGCCGTGTACAACGGTTGGAGTGTGCCCGAAGTGCTCCTTTCGGGACACCAGGCTCGCATCGACGAGTGGAAACACGATATGGCGGTGGAACGCACCATGCGTCTCCGTCCCGATTTGTTAAACGACATTTAACCCATCACTCCCATGGCAGAGAAATCAACCAAAAAGAAAAAACGCGGCTCGCTGAAATCTTATTTCAAGAGACTCCCGCGATGGATAAGCCTCCCGTTTCTTATCCTCCTTGGCGCTGTGGCGCTCCCGTTGCTCTTCGACGAAAACGGTTACTACGAGAGTAGCCGCCAGGATGCTCAAATTCGCGAACTGAAAAAGGAGGTGCGCATTATTCGCGACTCGGTGGAGTATTACCGCAGCAAGTCGCGCGCCATCGACACTCGCCCCGAGGCGGTGGAGAGGGTGGCTCGCGAGCAATTCCACATGAAACGTCCCAACGAGGACCTCTATCTCACCGAAATCAAATAATTTAACAATCAAGATATGAATTTTAAGAAACTATTTCTCCCGGCAATCCTTTGCCCTTTGTTTTTTGCCACTTCTTGTGATTCCAACGATGACGAGTACAACGAGGTGGTGCTCACCCTAAATGCTACAGAAATCCATTACGACGAAAACGGTGTGTGGGCCGACGCTATGAACCCCGATGCCAAAGTGGTGAGCCAAGGCTTCACCTTCAGCCACACCGCCGACACGCAATACTTCTACTGGACCGGAATGGTGGCAAGCCGCAGCATCGACAACGCTGATTACAACCCCACCAACCAATGGCTCAGCCATCAATGTGCCGCAATGACTGCCGGAGGCATGGCAGGCAAAGGCACACCTTATATAATAGGCTACTGGAACTCGATGGAGACTTCCGAGACTCTATTCGCCGATCGCAGCTGCGCAATCACTTTCAACAACGATGCCACTTTCACTCCCATCTCGATGTATGTTACCAACAACTCCTACTGCTACTACAGTGTCGTAGATGGTGGTGCATACTGCCGCAAGTTTGCCAAAGGCGACTATTTCGCGCTCAAAGTGTATGGCTGGACTGGAAGCGCCGTTGTAGGACCCGTAACAGTTTATCTCGCCGACTATCGTTCCGAGAAAGAATCAGAGTGGTTTGCTCTCAAAGACTGGACATTTGTCAATCTCGACACCCTCGGCGAAGTTAAGGGCTTGTTCTTCGAGATGGAATCTACCGACAGCGGTCAATGGGGCATCAACACTCCCACCTACTTCGCCCTCGACAACCTCAAAATCCGTCGCTAAACATAAAATACCGCACAATCAACAAAATGTGTTGTATCTTTCCTTTATAAGCGACTGAAAGAAGTTGAGGCATGAGTGATAGACATGCATTCCGAACTCAATGGCACGATTATAATAGCGGGATTTATTTCGTTACAATTTGTTCCAAAGATAAACGACATATTTTCGGCAGTATCAAAAATAGTGTCATGATTTTGTCGGATGTAGGTAAAATTGTAGAACGCTGTATATTAGATATAGCCAACCACCACACAAACGTGGAGTTATGGAATCATGTAGTGATGCCCAACCACACCCACATGGTGATATGCGTGGGAGCGCAACCAAATGCAAATTCCGCCAAAACGGGTAATGAATCAACCCAACCGGTAGGGACGCGATACATCGAGGGCACTGAAAAAGTACCCTTTTTGGGTATTTTGGGCCATTTTT
>JBJEKB010000031.1:0-5557 GCA_051878395.1 Muribaculaceae bacterium | reverse complement strand
GGACCTCCCCGGGCAGGCAGATGGCAGCCATAAGCCCGCGCTGCTTACGCAGCGCCCAACATAACATAAATGCCTATTGGCCCTATATAGCCACATCGCGCAGAGAGCCACACCGCTCCGCCATCGGAGCACACGATCCTTGAATCCCCTTGCCCTCGGAGCCGCCGCACCCCGCAAGCCCAATTTCCATATCCACAGCACACACCCTCAAAAGCAATCTTGCTCTTTGCGGAACGATGCATTCCGCAAAGAGCAAGACTATCACCCGGCGTCAATAGCCTATTGGTTGTTGTTATGATACTGTATCAGTCCCGGCATCGAACCGCGTACTATCTTGCAGATGCTCATATCATATTGTGAGGCCACATCGCGCAGTATCGGCTCATAGAGGCACGCACACGAACCCACAAACGCTATCTGATAGTCTCGATAATCTCCATACTGGAGTATGTTGCGCTCTATAAAACTGGTGAAGTTGCTCCTCACAAGCGATTCTACATAATCATCGTCGAGATGTTCCGAAAGGAAAAATGAGAATGAACTCAACGACCTGTTGGGGAACGGACTGGAATACACCGCTGTCATCACCATGTCGGGAGTCATACTGTATTTCTCATAAAATTCGTCGATTAGGTAGCGAGGAGCAAGGTTTTTCAGGCAGTCGCCAAGGAAAAGTTTTCCCAATGCCGAGCCACTCCCCTCATCACCGAGGATAAATCCTCCCGAGGTTATATTTCGCACGATATCTGTGCCGTCATACACACACGAATTTGATCCGGTGCCAAGGATGCACGCTATCCCTTCTTGATTTACGAGCAAACCGCGGGCGGCTCCGAGAAGGTCGCTTTCCACCGTTACAGGGGTTTTGAATTGTGCGATAAGCGATGCCTCGATTATGCGTTTCTTATCGATATTGGTACACCCTGCACCATAGAAATACACATGATCCCAGCGCTTCTTGAAGAAGGCTTCGGGTAATTCGAGACGAATACAATGGCTTATCTCGCGGCGTGTTTGAAAGAAGGGGTTGATACCCTTGGTAAAGGCATGTTCCACCACATTTGTTCCATCGACTACCGCCCATTCGGTACGCGTGGAACTGCTTTCGGCTATTATATTCATAGGCTAATATGAAATTGATTGTTACTGATGAAAAATGGTTGCCGCGCCACATCTACGCTTTGCGGCAACCTGGCTTTAATTTAATTCACAATGATTTTTTCAACTTTATGCACCGTTGCTGTTTCTATCGAAAGAAGATAAACTCCCTCGGGTAGATTCTTTATCGACAATGCTGCATCTACACTCGTATTTACAAGCATTCCTTGCATATTGTATAGCATTAGTCGCGGTGTTGTGTCAATTCCTTTGACTACCACCATGCCGGGAACAGATTCGGTATCCACAAAAACTCGGTCGGCATTGATTGCCTCTACTCCCGATGATGCCGATAGCAACATGTTGTCGAGATAGAACGAACCCGACTGATTGTACAAGCCTTCGCTCTGGCGCAGACGCACGTTGGTGAATATGTAGTCATAATTCTCCTCAAGGGCATCGAGTGTTATCTCGTAATAGTGCCATCCAAGGAAGTCGAGGTCGCACACTTTGAAATATTTGGTGTCGGCTCCCGAGGTGAAACCCAACGAGAGTTCGTGGTTGTTGAGGTCGCCAAATACATGGATACCCACTTTGTCGCCTCGTTTCACCACTTTCATGCCGCCGGCATAGTCGAATATCGCCTCGCCTCCGCGTATTGCCGAGAATGAGTAGGTTGATTGCAAGGCGTTGTTGCCATACAAGGCTTTGGAGGAGACTGTATAGAACGACGATGATGTTGCCATTCCTTGCGATGCCTCGGCTGAATAGGTGAGCACATCGGCACTCTCAAATTCCTCAATTACCACATCCCCTTCGGCTGCGTTATGCGACTCGTCGGTTGCTACAAAGTTTATCACCACAGGGTCGGTCAAGGGCACTCCCTCAAGGTCTTTGATTTCGGGAGACAACTCTACGCGATATTTTCTACCCGGCACGAGGTCTTGCGACACTACAAATATCGCATTCCCGTAGCCATTGCTCAATTTATTCGCTGTGCACGAACGTGTGTTTGCCGCGAGTGCGTTGCCATTCTCGTCATACACTTTGATGAGTTTGGTAAACATGTTGGATTTATCCACGCGAGCGTCAAACCTGAATTCAAGCGATGCGCCTTTGTAATGCACCACTCCGTTTTCCTGCGGGAAAGTGCTGATGAGTTCAAGCCTGTTGCGTCCCTTGGTTGTGAAAGAGAATGTCAATGCTTGTTCAAGGTTGCACATCGCGCTCTCTTTGTCCGGTGTCTGCAAGTCGGTCGAAACTGTTACCGTATAGGTTGTTGAAGTGGCAAATGCCACATCGGGCTTGATGGTTACTTTGCTGTATGAGTCGGAGAATGTCATTTGGTAATCCACCGCCGGAGTTATCGAGAATGCTTTCTTGAATGTCTCGGCATCGATGTCCTGGTTGAATTCAATCTCAATCGGAGATACTGCGCTCACCAATTCGCTTTCTTCGACACATGGCGAATACGATTTCACAATGAGTTTTTCGGTTTGAATCTGCACCAATGGCACATCGTGATAGGTTACCTCACACGCTTTCACCTCCACAGGATATTCTTGAGAGTGATAGCCGTCGAGCGATGTCCTCACGGTATAGTTGCCGGGAGCGACATTTCTAAACAGATAGATACCGTTGTTCATGTCGTCGGTGAGATGGCGGCGAAGCACATTCCCCTTGGTGTCAAGCAGTTCGGTCAGCACGCCGTTGAGCGGGCGGTTGCGGTCTCTGCCGTATGCCGAATAGTAATTGAGGTTGAGGGTGTTCTCGCGAGTGTTGTTGTTGTCATACACCACGCCTGCGACGTTGCCGGTTACAAATCGGTCTTCGGTGTCGTAAAATTCCATGATGGTTTTCACGAAATGCCATGCCTCAAGCCACCAAAAGTCATCGCTCATGAGGCGGTGAGCTTCGGGTCGATGCTCATGCATCCCGCCTTCCGATAGCAATCCCACTAC
This sequence comes from Muribaculaceae bacterium, assembly GCA_051878395.1. Taxonomy (GTDB): domain Bacteria; phylum Bacteroidota; class Bacteroidia; order Bacteroidales; family Muribaculaceae; genus W0P31-042. The sequence goes on along the minus strand of JBJEKB010000031.1, from coordinate 2,498 downwards.
ATAGAGGTTGCGAAGCACTCCGAGGCCCTGGGTGCCCCACTGCGGATAGAATGTGAGGTCGCCGCTGCAATATCTGGTGTGGCGTGTCCACAACGACAACTGGCTGGAATGTAGGTTGTCCCACAAGAGGTTGCTCAGTGTGATAGCCTCGGGGTAGCGCGGCGTGCCCACTGCATTCTCGCGGTAGAGCATCAGCGGATAGTTGACTGTCTCTCCTGCGTTGGAGTGTATCGAGAAGAAGAGGTCGCATCCCAGATTGTTTGCCTCGGCACTGATCGAGGAGAGGGAGCGGTCGTCTTCGGTGCGGTTTTTGATTCGCGACAGATACGGCTTGGCGCCTATCGAGTCGAGGATGTAGTACATGTGCAATCCTTTATACAGGTTGCTCTTCGACTCCCAATAGCCGGCTGTGTCATTCCCCACAAAGGGATAAATCCCGATTGGACGGTCGTCGCTGTCGTAACCGCCATGACCGGGGTTGATATAGATTTTCAAATCGCTCATTTTCACTGCGCCTGCCGTGAAAATTATGCCCAACAGGGCAACTGCAAACATTAATTTCTTCATATCGACGCAGTGTTATTTGATTGAGTAACTGATTTGATAAATATCGCCGTTTTCGGTTGCGAAAACGATACGCCCGGGTGCCACGGCTGCTTCGTTTGCCATCATCTCCGGCTCGGTCAATGCCACCGTACTTGAGGTTATTGCATTTACGATATACAACCGGGAGGCTGTTACGTTGTAGCCGTCGTCGCTCGTTTTCACTACCACGAAATGCTCGTTATCTACCCACACAGGATAATCGCCCATCCCATATCTGTGGAGCTCCGAGCCATCGAGATTGCAGGTAAACACTCCTTGGAATGGCTCTACAAATAGTATGCGAGTGCGGTCGGGAGATAGTGTTGCCCACAGATAGCTGTGGCTGTCGTTCACGGGTGAGATGGCTGTAGATTTGCCGTTTTGTTCAACCGTGATGTGGTCATAATCGGCTTTCACGGCAATCTTCGATGCCTCTCGTGCATTGAGGCTGCGAATCCCTGCCTTTACAACCGGCATGGCTGTGCCATCATACATAACGGATATCTCTTGGCGGCTCAGCGGAAGCAGATTTTCCACTTTCCCGTCGGTTAGCGAGATTTTATCCACTGCTACATTGCGCAGGCGTCCTACGGTTTCGGCTCTACGGCACATCACCGCCTTGTCGCCATCGACAAATACCGGCATGAATCCGGCATTGGCTGCTTCGGAAAGCACACGAGAATCGGATCTTTCGAAATCATAGAGGTTCAAGCCGCGGTAGTCATCGGTGGTGTATAGCAGCATGGCTCCGTCGGCACTTAGCACCGGATGGTAGCCGCTGATTCCCTCCACTTTTTCCGGGGCGGAACACTGCAACCCCGCAGCCCCGGCAGTAACTGCCGAGAGTGCGAGGAGACAGAGTGTCATTGCATATTTTTTCATCTTTGAATTGTCTTGCTTAGTGTTTTACAATTATCTTGCTTGTTGCCACGGCACCGCTCACTTCCACTTTCACGATGTATGCGCCTTGAGCGACTTCCGACACATTAAGCACATTGCCGGCTTTGCTTGCCACGAGTGTTCCGTCGGCAGCATAGAGGCTGATGCTTTGGATGAGTGCGTCGGCGTTTGCGATAACATATTCGCTCGCAGGATTTGGATAGATGCTCAATCCGGCAATGGTGTTGGCATCTACAACACTTTCGTTGGCATAATAGTAGAAGTTGTCAAATTGAAGTTCACCTGCGGCGCCCTGCAATTTGTTCTTCTGCTCAACAACGATTCCGATAAGGCTGTAGTTTACGCCGGGAGCGAGGGCTGTCGAAAGGTCGGCGGAGAGGCGTTGCCATGCGTAGAAATTGACGTCGGTTGCAAGCGGCACTTGCTTGATGTCTCCTTCTGCCTCAAACACTGCACACATGCTGTTGTTCGACAAATCGCCAAAGACATCAATGCCAACAACATCTTTTGCGCTGAATGTGTTTGTTGCCACTGCGGGGATATTGAGGAACAATGTGCCTTCCCCCTCGCCAAATGTGTAGGTTACCTTCACACTCTTGCCTACAGTGCCTGTCGCAGAGGCTATTGTGGCTGTTGCGTCAACCGATTTATCGGCATTCACTGTGCAAGCGGTTGCATCTTCGAAATCGAGGACAAGCACACCTGTTTCGGGTGCGTTCTTGTAGCTTTTCGCTGTGAAATTGGCTGTGTATGACTGGTCAAGTGTGATACCTTTCTTGTCTTGTACTTCCTGCGGAACATAGAATGTGTAGGTTTCACCCTCTTTAAGCGCTGTGGAAATCGGAATACGAACCCATCCGTAAGGGTCGTCGTATGCACCGGCTTTGCGTTGGCGAACATTCCACGAGAGCAAGTTGCCTTGAGAGTCTTTCACTTGGAGTGTCTGATTGATGTAGGTCATCGAAAGCGGACTGTCAACATTTATCATCACCGAAGGATTGTTGATGTCGATT
>JBJEKB010000030.1:0-5574 GCA_051878395.1 Muribaculaceae bacterium | reverse complement strand
ACCTATGTCGATATCGGCGATGTCGATAGAGAGAATCTCGAAAGCGGTACCGGAGTCAAGACCCTTCTTGAGCACGAGCTTGGAAATTGAATCGGGGTTTTCAAGCACCTGCTTGTGGCTTTCGCTACTACCAATCGAGGATACGATTCCTTCGCCCACACGAGCGAGAACGGTGTCCTCACCGGCACCACCCACCAACTGGCGGATATTGGCACGCACGGTAACTCTTGCCTTGGCAATCAACTGGATACCATCCTTTGCCACTGCGGTAACAGGGGGTGTGTCGATAACTTTTGGATTTACCGACATCTGTACTGCCTGGAACACGTCACGACCGGCAAGGTCGATGGCTGTAGCCATTTTGAATGTGAGTTCGATATTAGCCTTGGCAGCCGACACGAGTGCATGAACCACTTTTTCGACATTACCACCGGCAAGATAGTGCGCCTCGAGGTCATCGCGGTTCACCTCGCTCAACCCTGCCTTGTGAGCTTCGATCATTGCTCGAACGATAGTCTGAGCCGGGACCTTACGAATGCGCATTAGAAACAATTGAATCAATGAGATGCTAACACCTGAAACGCGTGCCGAAATCCATAGGAAGAAGGGCACATAATAGAAAAATACCACCAATACTATAAGTATCAGAACGGGTAGCAGTATAAATAGAAATTCTACCATAACTAATAGGTTTTAAGATGAAAAATTATTTTTCGATAGTTCTAATTTTGTTCGACATATTAAAAATCGAGCTACGCAACGACTCCACCTCATTTTCGAGTTGCAGAATGTTGCGTCCGAGTGCCGCCGAACGGGTGGAGGCATATTTTGTACGCAACTCTTCAAGTCGTCGCTCCTTGCTACCGAGTGTGGATTGCAGTTCAACAAGGTCGGTCATCAGTTTGCGCGCATCCGCCGACTTGAAATCATCGAAATTATAGTAGATTTTGCCGTTAGGCAACTCAAATTCAAATTCACGTTCAACCACCGGTTCCACATCGTCAATCGCTGCAATAGCATCGAGCAAAGCCGAATAGTCGGCACCCTCTCGCCATGTGTCTTTGATAGAGCGAAGGGCGGCAAGCGACGGAAGATTTGGGTTGTCGGTGCTATAATTGTCGCGCACTTCGCGAGATTTGAAAATGTAGATTGTGAGCATATCATCGATTCTATTACGGTCGGTAGCCCACCAACCGGCACCGGTAAACTCGTCTATTACAAGCAGATAATCGTCGTATGGCGAGTTGTAGGGGTATCCCATATTCTGTGGCTTGTAATACTCGAGCGTCTCGGAATCGCGACGGGTCATAAAGATATCATAACCGCCAATTGAATTGTCGCCATTTCCTGCGAAATAGAGAGTTGCGCCATCGGGCATCATAAACGGATAGCAAACATCGCCACCTTCTCCGAGGTTGTCGCCAACAATGTGTGGCTTGTCCCAAGATTTATCGTTGAGCATTGTGCTCTCAACAATGTGCGACACACCCACCGAATCGGTCATCGACCACATCATGCGACTGCGAGTCTCGGGGAGAAACACCACTCCTGTGTTGCTATCAAACCCTTCGGGAAGAACATCAGCCGACTCGATGCAACCTGCCTGGTGAGAGATGCGGTAATAGCTGAAGAAGTTTTCTTTCTCAATCACCATACTATCTATGACCTCGATGTTATCAACATGGTCCATCATCGAAGCAGCACGCTTGATGAGTTCCAATTCCCTTGCTTTCGATGCGGGAATGGTCTCTTTTTTCTTTGAATCGTTGAAGGATGCCTCATATTTTTCGGCATATTCGATAGCCTCGGCTCCCCGATACTGGATGTAATAAAGCTTGGCAAGATAATAAGCCGATTCCCGCACCTCTTTCTTATCGGCATAGATAAGGTATTTTTCGGCACGAGCATATTTGCCTTCGTAGAAAAGGCACACCCCGAGCCAATGATTAATCGAAGCATTGCGCGGACTCTTCTTATACTGGCGTTCAAATTCGGGCAAAGCCTTGGCATACTCCCCTTTTCGATACAGGTTCTTAGCCTCTTGCAGTGTCATTGCAAGAGAAACAAAGGCAGAAACAAGGCAAAGCAATATGAATGATGATAATCTTCGCATTTACTTTTAAATTAATGTGTAAAGATAGTGCAAAAAATGCAATTTAGAAAGAAAAATACATTAAAAGCCGTTAATCCGTCAAAATACCGCCATCTTTTAGTATTTCATCGACTTTTTGGGCAAAACTCCAGCGATCGAAATCGTTGCGATTCTCAAGAAGCACAACTACTACATTACACGATGGATATTTCGCAAGATAGGCTTGAAAACCACCATTGTCGCCGGTGTGATACACCTTCACCGGGCGTCCCGGTGTGTTGTCGATAAAGAAACCGAGTCCATAGGATGTAAATGGACGATTTTGATAGGAGCACCACTTGCTTCCCGAGACCTCGATGTGGGGCGAATATGCGACGCGCAACGACTCGGCATCAACCACAGCGGCTCCGGCAAGGGCGTGTTCCCACGCCAGCAGGTCGCGCGCCGATGAGTAGATGCCTCCGTCGGCTTTGGTGGCAAAGAAAGTTTCTTCGCCATAGTCATATTCATGCCATCGGCATCCGGCGGCATCGGCAAATCCGGCATCGGCATAGACAGTCTCCTTCTGCACATCTCTGTCGGCACTTGCCTCGGCATCCTCTTTCACATACCCATGGGCGACATTGGAGTGTGTCTCGGAAGCATCGAAATAGAAAGTTGAGCGCATACCTGCCGGAATGAACAAGTTGTCTCGCTGGTAATCGACAAAACTGCGTCCCGAGAGACGTTCGATAATGGCATATAGGAGTTGGTATGTCGGATTGATATAGTCGTAGGCGGTTCCGGGAGGGAACTTTCCTTTTTTGAGGGAGGACATATAATCGATGCTCTCGCTATCGGTTACGGTGAGCATCCAATTGCGATTATCGCGCGGACGGGTGTCGGGAATCCCGGAAGTATGGCTCATTAGATGGCGCAATGTGATTGGGGCAAACATTGCGGCATCAAAATCGGGGAAATACTTGAGCACACTGTCATCGATGGAGAGCAATCCCTTATGCGCCATATTCAAAACCGAGATGGCTGTAAACTGCTTTGAAATCGAGGCGATATTAAAGCGCGTATCGGCATCGATTTTTGCACCGGAAGAGAAATCGGCAACACCGCGAGCATTCTCATATATCACGCTATCACCCACAGCGACAAGGAATTGCGAACCGGGAGAATCGGGAGTATAGCGGCTATTGAAAAGCGAGTCGAGACGAGCCGAAACTCCTGCTGCGGAAACATTCAAAGCCATAAGCAATACTGCGAGAAAAGAACAGATACGAAACATCACTGGAACATATTATTGAGAGAATCGGTTGAGAGGATGTTTATCACCAAGCGACCATCGGGGGTGTAGTTGGGCGAAGGGAGTTGAAGCAGGTCGCCCATCAACGATTCCATCTCGGCATCCGACAGGAGTCTGCCGTAAGGGATAGCAGCCTGTTCAGCCACCTTGAGAGCGACATGTTCAAACAATCTATCCGAGAGCGATTCACCACCATCGATTACCGATTCAATCACCTTGTTGAGCAAGTCCTGAACATCGAGTCCATCGATATCCGAGGGCACTCCATTCACACTCCAATCGTTGCCACCAAGAGATGACAGATCGAATCCCACAAGGCGCAAATCTTCGGCAATCTCCTCAACGATAAGCGACTGCGGCTGTGTGAGATGAAGCACTTCGGGGAAAAGCAACCGCTGGCTGTGAAGCACATTGGTGCGACGCTGCGCCATAAAGCGATTGAACAGCACGCACACATGGGCACGATGCTGGTCGATTATCATAATCCCCGACTTTGCCTGAGAGAGAATATATCGTCCCTTAACTTGCATCGCCTTCATGGAGATATCCTCATCCGAGATAGTTTGCTGTTCGGGCTCGGAAGAGGATGGCAAATCATCAACCGCCGATTCCACAATTGATGAAGTGCTCTCGCGGCTGAAATTTTCATATAATTTGTCCCAATCGCGAGCTGCATCGTTGCTATTTGAGCGATTGATAGAAGAAGCGCGTCCCATAACCGATGAAGAAGTCCTACGCTGTTGATTGAATGGGTTGTAGGAACTGTCGAGAGCGATTTCGGGCTGCTCTACATCGCGACGAGATGCCGAGAACGCCGGGATTTCGGGGGCGTCTTCGTTGTCGAAATCGATAGTAGGAGCAAGGCTGAAGCGTCCGAGAGCCTCTTTCACGGCAGCATTGATAATCTGCCATATCGGCTGGTCGTTTTCAAATTTGATTTCGGTCTTTGTGGGATGGATATTGACATCGATACTACCCGGATCGACCGAAAAATTGAGAAAATAATTGGGTTGTTCATCGGCAGGGATGAGTTGCTCGTAGGCACTCATAATTGCCTTGTGGAAATAGGGATGCCGCATGAAACGCCCGTTGACAAACAGGAATTGCTGCTGATTGCGTTTTCGAGCATTCTCGGGGCGGCACACAAATCCGTCAATTTTGATAAGAGAGGTGTCAATGCCCACCGGGATGAGTTGTGTGTCGAAGGTGCGTCCGAATAGAGCCACAATTCGCTGCTTGAACGACTCTCCACGCAACTGATACATCACATTCCCATTGTGTGAAAGTGTGAAATCGGTGCCATAGTTTACCAGCGCAAGGCGTTCAAACTCACGTAGTATATTACTCAGCTCCACTTGGTTGTTTTTCAGAAACTTGCGGCGAGCGGGAACATTAAAAAATATGTTTTTAATCATGAAAGAACTGCCGGTGCCGAAATATCCGGGTTCCTGACGCAAGCATTTCGAGGCTTCTATTTCGATAAAGGTGCCCACTTCGTCCTCCTTGCGCTGAGTGCGAAGCTCCACCTGAGCAATAGCCGCGATAGAAGCGAGTGCCTCGCCACGGAAGCCCATGGTAGCGAGAGAGAAGAGGTCGTCGGCTTTGCGAATTTTGGAAGTTGAGTGGCGCTCAAATGCGAGACGAGCATCTGTGGCACTCATTCCCACGCCATTGTCCACAACCTGGATGAGAGTGCGACCGGCATCTTTGAGAATAATCTCCACCGATGTCGCTTGTGCATCAATAGCATTCTCCACCAATTCTTTAATTACCGACGCCGGGCGCTGAATCACCTCGCCGGCGGCAATCTGGTTTGCTACCGAATCGGGCAGCAATTTAATCACATCACTCATTTATTTCGCTATTTTTCTATTTTTTCAATCATATTACCGGCGTGAATCGAGTCGGAGACAACAGAATCGGCTGACGCCTCGGTCTTTGCCAGAGCCAAAATGGTCGGAGCCTTAGGCTTTGCCGGAGCATCACCCCCACCCTTTCGTGAACGACGGTTGTCGCGCTTGGTGGTTTTCTCCGGTTCCGACATTAGAGCCACCATTTCGGGCGGGATATTGAAAATGTCATCTTTATCCTTCGGGCGGACAGCATCATACCATGCAAAATTCTCGAGATACATCTCCTTTCGCTTGAGCAAATACAGAGGAATTGCCTTGCCGGAGACATCGGGCCA
>JBJEKB010000029.1:0-5583 GCA_051878395.1 Muribaculaceae bacterium | reverse complement strand
CACACCAAGCCACAGGCGAGCGTCAGCGAGCCCCTCCGAGCGCTCCGAGTGCTCCAAGACCCCTCGGCGCAGCAAAGCGCCCGCCACACCGCTCCGCCATCGGAGCACACGCACCTTGAATCCCCTTGCCGACGAGCCGCCGCACCAAGCAAGCACAATTTCCATCCCAACTCTCTATGCACGACTGCAACACCTGCCCGGTGGGCGTAAAAAAGAGAACCGACACCGGGGTGTGGTTCTCTAATAACATTTTTAATTGTTAATCAGTTAGCGATGAAAAGCCCTAAGCGAGAATCTAATGCAGGCTCGTAGTTGATTGCGCGGGCAAACTGCTTTAAGAATTCTACAGTCTCTTTTTTTAGGGTTGAATCATTTTGCTTTTTCATTTCGGTAGTTGACAATACCGGTGTTTTTTTAATCAGAGTAATATTTTCACCCATAGGCATTTTTGTTTAAGAATTTTATAGTATAACGCATTTTATGACGAATTATTATTTAGAATGGGCAAAAAAATCGACATTTTTCTGTTAAAATCATCATTTTTTTGGTGCAATAAAAAAATATTCTTTATCTTTGCAACATGTCAAACGAACCGAGGGCATATTGCCCTTGATATTAATTACTATTTAAGAACTTATTAAAACATTATTGCCTATCGATACATCATTACTCTAAAATTTAAAACATAAAGTAATGGACAATTTTGTAACCCTATCCGACGAACAGTTGGTAGCGTTATACGCAGATGGGAATAATGAGGCATTTGATGAGTTATTGAAACGTCATCAGGACAAAGTTTACACCTATATCAATAGGATTGTAAAGGATGACGATTTAGCCAACGACATTTTCCAGGATACTTTTGTTAAAGCGATAATTACTATTAAGCAAGGTCGCTATGCCGAGGCTGGGAAGTTCTCTGCCTGGATTACTCGTATTGCCCACAACCGCATCATAGATTATTTCCGCCAGGAGAAAGCCGAGAATCTCCAGTCGTGCGACAACACCGAGGTGAATATTCTCAATCGCAAGGATTTGTGTGAATCGACAATAGAGGATAAGATTGTGAGTCTGCAAACTCGCAACGATATCAAACGAATCATTATGGCATTGCCGCTGCTGCAGCGCGAGGTGCTCATTATGCGCTATTACAAGAACATGAGCTTCAAGGAGATAGCCGATGTTACTAATGTGAGCATCAACACCGCACTTGGACGTATGCGATATGCGATACTCAACATGCGCCGCATTGCGGAGCAACACGACATCGTGCTCACAATGTGATGTTGCGCTCGGATGCCGACCTGTCTTTGATGATTGCGGCAAAATTGTCGATAGCCCATTGAACCATGGGATGACACGCCTCCATGAAGGAGATTGCCCGCTGAGTGATGGTGTATTCGGTGCGAGGAGGCACTTCGGCATAGATTTTGCGCAGAAGAAATCCATCGGATTCGAGGTTTCGAAGAGTAGCGGTCAAGACTTTCTGCGAGATATCCGGAATAGCCTTTCGCAACTCGGAAAAACGCATCGGTGCACCGCGGCTGATAAGTTGGTGCAAAATGAGGAGAGACCATTTGTCGCCCACGCGCGCCAGGATGTTACGCACGGGGCAGTCGGGGAATAATATGTCGGTAAGCACTTTGTTTCGCTCCTTTTCCATATAAATAAAACGAGAAGGGCTGCCGATTATTGCCCTTCTCATTGTTAATATTGCCGGGAAAGCCTATTCCTCTACAACGCCATCGGTCATTGTATATTGCTCCAAAGAATTTGCCTTGCCTTGAATGCAGATGTATATCAACGGCTTGTCGCCGGTGCACTTGGTGTTACGGCTCACCTCGGGGGCAATCCTCACAATGCTACCCGAAGACACAGGCACTTCTTCGCCATCGAGGATAAACATGCCTTCACCGCTCAACACCACATACACTTCTTCGTTCTGCTTGTGATGGTGGAAGAAAGGCACCGAAGTGCCGGGAGCAAGTGTTCCAAACGACAATTCAACGGAAGTTGTGCCCAACACATCTTTCACAAACGCCTTACCTTCGAAGGAAGACAAATCGCCCACGGTTGCAATGCCGTATCCGGCACCCGACTTCTGTAATTCTGCTTTATTCATAATAGTATAGTTTTTAATTGACGCTGCAAAATTACACCTTGATGAAAAAACGCACAAGAAGGCACACATCGGATAGTAAGTAACTCGGAGGTAACCATTGCTGGCTATAAGGAAGTTACAAACTGCAAGATTATGAATTATTATAATTGTCGGAGAAGGGCACGAGCGGCATCTGCCACCGAGACACCTGCGCCTGCGGGGATAAAGACGGCGACAGCAAGCGGCGCGGCACCCGGAAGCAGGACAATCCCGGCATCGTTGGCATCGAAAGAGCCGTCGGGATGCGGAAACCCGGTGCCGGTCTTGTGAGCCACCACCCGAGCATCGGGAAACGCCGCCGGGAGACGGTCGGAGCCTGTGGCACACGCAGCAAGCATATCCCACACCTCCATGAAATTGGCATTATCGAGATGATGGACGAAAAACCATCGCAACAGTTGCGCCATGGCAAGAGGGGTGGCAGAGTTGTCGGCACTCAACGCCGGATTGTAGCGCATCTCGCGCTCGGTGTGGCGCAACCGGATATCATCGAATCCGAGAGAACGCAGATAAGCCTCAACATCGCTCGGCGCGCCGCACGAAGCGAAAAGGATGTCGCATGCGTTGTTGTCGCTCTGCTGCAGCGACAACGAGAGCAATTGGCGAACGGAGAAACTGCGTTTTCCCTCGAAAGTTGAGAGCATCGGCGACCAAGTGTCTTGCAACAAACTCGCCTTATCCACCTCCACCGTGGCAGAGAGGTCGCATTTGTCAGCCACATAGAGAGCCTGGACAAATTTCATCACACTGTGCATGGGAAAGGCTGTGGAGATGTTCTCGCCGACAACGGCAGAGTCGGAAATCGCACACGCGCCATAGCCGGCAGCCGACACGGCGAGCACCACCGACGCGAAAACAGAAGTGAGGAGAAACCTAAGCATAACGGAAACGTGAATTGAAAAAAGAGGGCAAATCGATACAACACGACCGCCCTCTCGCATATAAAAATTAACCGAAAAGATTATGTGTCGATATTTGCATAGGTGGCGTTAGCCTTGATGAAGTCGCGGCGCGGAGCCACATCTTCGCCCATAAGCATGGAGAAGATACGGTCTGCCTCGGCGGCATTCTCGATAGTTACCTGCTTGAGGATGCGATTCTCGGGGTCCATAGTGGTTTCGCGCAACTGTTGCGGGTTCATCTCACCAAGACCTTTGTAGCGCTGAATCTTGAACTGCTTGTCGCTCTCGGTAACACCGTAGCGTTCCTTGAAACGCTCCACCTGGTCGTCGTTCCAGCAATATTCCGAGGCATTGCCCTTCGTGCACTTGTAGAGCGGCGGAGTGGCGATGTAGATGTATCCGTTCTCGATGAGCGGACGCATACGGCGGAAGAAGAGCGTCATGAGGAGAGTGGCGATGTGAGCGCCATCGACATCGGCATCGGTCATGATAATCACCTTGTGGTAGCGGAGTTTGCTCAAATTGGCAGCCTTGCTATCCTCGGGAGTGCCGATAGTAACACCGAGGGCACGGAAGATGTTGGTGATTTCCTGGCTCTCGAACACCTTGTGGTCCATAGCCTTCTCCACGTTGAGGATTTTACCGCGAAGCGGAAGGATAGCCTGATATTGGGGGTTACGGCCCTGCTTAGCCGAACCGCCGGCAGAATCACCCTCGACGAGGAACAATTCGCTGTCTTCGGCATTTCGTGAGGCGCAGTCGGCAAGTTTACCCGGGAGACCGCCACCGGCGAGCACCGATTTGCGTTGCACTTTCATGCGGGCGTTGTAGGCGGCATGGCGAGCCTGAGCGGCAAGAATCACCTTCTCCACGATAGTCTTAGCCTGGCGCGGGTGCTCCTCGAGATAAGCGCTGAGAGCCTCGCTCACGGCAGTTTGCACAGCACCAATCACCTCGTTGTTGCCAAGTTTTGTCTTGGTCTGCCCCTCAAACTGCGGTTCGAGCACCTTCACCGAAATCACGGCGGTGAGACCCTCGCGGAAGTCATCTCCCGAAATCTCCACCTTAGCCTTCTCGAGCATTTTGTTGTCCTCGGCATACTTTTTGAGGGTGCTTGTGAGTCCGCGGCGGAAACCGGTGAGGTGAGTACCACCTTCGATAGTGTTGATATTGTTTACAAAAGAGTAGATATTCTCGTTGAAAGTGGTGTTGTAGGTCATTGCCACCTCTACAGGGACACCGGCACTGGTTTTGCTGATGTGGATAACATCTTCGATGAGGTGTTCCTTGTTGGAGTCGATATATTGGACAAATTCATCGAGACCGGTTTTGGAATAGAAAGTTTCGGTCTTGGGATTGCCGTTTTCGTCGAGGTCGCGCTTGTCGGTAAGCACCAGAGTGATACCGGAGTTAAGGAACGCGAGGTCGCGAAGGCGAGTGGCAAGGATAGAATATTCATAGGTAGTAACCGAGAAAATCGAGGCATCGGGATGGAAAGTAATCATCGTACCGGTGCGGTCGGTTTCGCCGATAACTGCGACAGGGGCTTTGGGATGGCCGCAAGAATACTCTTGCATATACACCTTGCCATTGCGACACACCTCGGCGCGGAGATAGGTTGAAAGGGCGTTGACACACGACACGCCCACACCATGCAAGCCGCCGGACACTTTGTAAGAGCCTTTATCAAATTTACCACCGGCATGGAGCACGGTGAGCACCACCTCGAGAGCCGATTTGTGCTCCTTTTCGTGCATATCCACAGGGATACCGCGACCGTTATCGACAACGGTAATGGAATTGTCTTCGTTGATAGTAACCTCTATATCGGTGGCATAACCGGCAAGAGCCTCGTCAATCGAGTTATCAACCACCTCATATACAAGATGGTGCAAGCCTTTGCTGCTTGTGTCGCCAATATACATCGAGGGGCGTTTTCTCACCGCCTCAAGGCCTTCAAGCACTTGGATACTATTGGCTGAATAACTTTTTTCTTGTTCTGACATAAATTATTTATTGATATTTTTTCAAAATTATAGAGCCACAATCGGGGAAAAATCCCAAAAGTGAATCGTAAACCGATTGGGCACAGAGCAACCGCCATTAGCTATACATTTAGAATTCAACATATTGCAAAAGCGGCAGCAATTCGCCTATATCTTTGCAAAGATACACAAAATTCTCGAGATTACCATCGTTTAAGGCGATTTTTTCGCAATTCCCTACACGTTATAGAGGGGATTTGCCTATATGAGGGAGAGAAGGCGTTGTTTCTTCCCTTTCAAAAGGATTTCGGCATGGAGCCACTAAACGCGACGACAACGGCAACCCCTATCGCGGGGTGCCGCTGTCGATAGTTTTAGAGATGAATGGTCGATTACTTCTTGTAGCCGCACTTGGGGCATACACCCTTGTCGTTCAAGGCAATACCACACCACGGGCAACAGTCGGCGCTGCCGTTGACGTCAAACTCGGCAGTGGCTGCGTTCACACCACTGGTGAAGGTCAACTTGGCGATGT
>JBJEKB010000028.1:0-26725 GCA_051878395.1 Muribaculaceae bacterium | reverse complement strand
TATCAACGACACACGCTATGAAGCAGGCGAATACTCGCTCGTGTTCAGTTTGGAAAAGAGCGATGGCAACACCCTCGATTATGCCTACGAGTGGCCCAAAACCACCTTGTATGCCGACACCGAGAACACTCCGTCGGTGATGATAAAAGATATCGCCATTTCCGACATCGACACCGAGGAGGAAATCCCGGTAGATAACTTTGTCTATGACCCGGAAACCATGTTTGGCTACACATTGCAAATCTCCTTTGATGTCGTGGGATGCGATGTGCGCCCGCTATACACCACCTTGGTAAGCACAATCAACGGCAAAGTATTGAACGAGGAGAAAGCCTACAGCAATTACTTCGATTGGACGCAATCGCTGCTTCTCCACAACAACAACTTCGATGAATCGGGCAAAGCGCTGCTTCAACTATGCTACCGAGACGCGTTCTCCGATGAAATCAAGCCTATGCAGCCCGCCGAAAAAAACAGTATCGTGATAAAATTGAAAACCGGCACCGGCGTAGAAGGCATCTCGACCGGCGAGGCGGTGGAAGTGGCGCGATACAACGCACAAGGCGTGCGCCTCAACGCTCCCGCTCCGGGCATCAACCTCGTGAAGATGAGCGACGGCACCGTGAAAAAAGTGATAGTGAAATAGCAAAGATACAGCAATCAGCCGGGGCGGGAGTCTCGGCTGATTGTTTAGGCAAATGTGAGGGTTGAGGCTTTGTCGGGGGTGATTAGCGATGCCACCTCGCGTATCTCCTCGCTCGACACATTCTTTATGCGCTCGGAAATCTCGTCGATGGTGCTCGCCTTGCCGTAGAACAGCATACTCTTGCCGAGCGACAGCGATGTGCTCTCCCGGTTCTCGCTTGCGATGAGTAACTGCCCGGTGTATTGCCGCTTGGCGCGGTCGAGTGCTACCGCCGATATCCCATGTTCGGCGATATCCTCGATAATGCCGCCGATGAGCCGCAGGCACGGCTTCACATGGTGGGAGTCGCAGCCGAAATACACGTTAAACTCGCCGGAATCGGTGAACAAAGTGGTGGATGACTCAACGGTATAGACATACCCTCTGCGCTCGCGCAGGGAGAGGTTGAACAGCGAGTTCATTCCGGGTCCGCCAAGGATATTGTTTAGCAAAGTGAGGGCATATTTCCTCGAATCATACATCCCGAAAACCTGCGCGCCGTAGATGGTGTGCGATTGGTAGCCGTCGATTTCGCGCGTGATATGAAACGGGGCTACGGCCTGCGGAGCCACGCGTGGAATGCGCTGCAGCTCGTTTTTCAGCGAGCCGAAATGCTTCTCGGCAAGGCGGCAGAGGCGGGCGAAGTCGATGTCGCCGGCAGAAAACAGCGCCATGTTCTCCGGCACATAATGCCTGTCGATAAAAGTGCGGCACATTTCGGGCGTGAAAGTGCGCAGAGTCGCCTCGCAGCCCAGGATGTTGTGCCCGAGACCGGAGCCGGCAAAGAGCAAGTCTTCGAAATCGTCATATACGGCTTCCGACGGGGTGTCGAGATAGGAATTCACCTCGTCGAGCACCACCTCGCGCTCCTTGTTGAGTTCGCCAGCCGGGAATTGCGAGTGCTGCACCAGGTCGGCGATAAGTTCCATGGCGCGGTCGTAGTATTGCGAAGGAAACACCGAATAGACCATAGTTTCCTCCTTGGAAGTGTAGGCGTTGATTTCGCCGCCCACGCGCTCCATGCGGTTTACGATATGATATGATTTGCGATGCTTGGTGCCCTTGAAAATTGTATGTTCCACAAAGTGAGCCATCCCGAGCAGGGATGCGTCTTCGTCGCGGCTGCCCACATTTACAGCCACACCGAAATAAGCCACCCCCGAGCGGCAAGGCTCATGAATGATTTTCAGCCCGTTGGGCAGAATGTGTGTTTGAAATGCTTCCATTGTTGTAATTTGGATGCAAAGATAGTGCAAGGTGAGAGCAGAGCAAAGGAAATAAGGCAGTTTTTTCTGTAAAACAGCACCAAAACCGACAAATTGTTGTCATTTCTACTATTTTATGCTATCTTTGTAGTTCGATTCTAATAATATTTTGTTATGAACAACAAGAATGCTATTGAGCAAGTGGCTCATCGCCTCAAGGGGCTTCGCGATGCGCTCGACCTCACACCGAGCGACATCGCCAAGGCTTGCGAAATCAATGTCGAAACCTATATGGCATACGAGTCGGGCAATTCTGACATCCCGGTGAGTTTCCTGCATCGTCTCGCACACGAGTTTAATGTGGAACTTACCGCGTTGCTGTTTGGCAACGAGCCTACAATGCGGAGTTATTTTGTAACCCGCGACGGCAAGGGTATAAAAGTGGAGCGCCGCAAGGCTTATTCCTACGAATCGCTCGCCGGCAATTTCGCCAACCGTGTTTTCGACCCATTTATAGTAACCGTAGAACCAAATGACACCACCGAGCCGACTCTCAACTCTCACCAGGGTCAGGAATTCAACTATGTGCTCGAAGGTAGCATGGAGATTACAGTGGGCAACAACACCATGGTGCTTAATCAGGGCGACACGATTATATTCGATTCCAAACTGCCACACAAAATGAGGGCGCTGAATGGCTCCAGAGTGCGTTTCCTCGCAATTATCGCTTAATTTCAAGATTTAAAAAAGACTAATAAAATGCTTGAGAAATTTCTTGAAAAGACTCAATTCGAGTCTTATGAAGATTTCATGAAGAACTTTAAGATTAAAGTTCCAAAAGATTTTAATTTCGGTTACGACATTGTGGATGAATGGGCGCGTATCAGCCCCGACAAACCCGCTTTGCTCTGGACCAACGACAAAGGGGAGAAAATCCAATTCTCATTTGCCGACATCAAACGCGAGAGCGACAAAACGGCATCCTATTTTCAATCGCTCGGCATTGGCCATGGCGACATGGTGATGCTCGTGCTAAAGCGCCGCTACCAGTTCTGGTTCGCTATTACCGCACTTCACAAACTCGGTGCTACGGTGATTCCGGCAACCCACCTTCTCACCGAAAAGGACATCATCTATCGCTGCAACGCTGCCGACATTAAGGCAATTGTCGCTGTGGGCGACGACATCGTGCTCGACCATGTGAAAAAGGCGGCTCCAAAATGCCCCTCGGTTAAGAGCTACATCTCTATCGGTCCCAAGGTGCCCGAAGGCTGGGAGGATTTCACCGCCGGAATCGAAAATGCCGCTCCGTTTGTGCGCCCCGAGCACGCCAATAGCAACGACGATATTTCGCTCATGTATTTCACTTCGGGAACCACCGGCGAACCCAAAATGGTGGCTCACGACTTCACATATCCCCTCGGACACATCATCACCGCGTCTTATTGGCACAACCTCAACGAGAACAGCCTCCACCTCACACTCGCCGACACCGGCTGGGGCAAGGCTGTGTGGGGTAAATACTACGGACAATGGATTGCCGGCGCCAATGTGTTTGTGTATGATTTCGAGAAGTTTGAGCCGGTGGATGTGCTCCACATGATTCACAACTACCATATCACCTCTTTCTGCGCTCCCCCAACAGTGTTCCGTTTCCTCATCCGCGAAGACCTCACCAAATTCGACCTCTCGTCGCTCAAATACTGCACCATCGCAGGCGAGGCTCTCAACCCGAGCGTATTCGACCAGTGGTATAAGCTCACCGGCATTAAGTTGATGGAAGGTTTCGGGCAAACCGAGACCACCCTCACTGTTGCCACCTATCCCTACATCGAGCCGAAACCGGGTTCGATGGGCAAACAAGGTCCTGTGTATGACATCGACTTGCTAACCGCCGACGGCAGAAGCGCCGAAGATGGCGAGCAGGGCGAAATCATCATTCGCACCGACCGTTGCCGCCCTGTGGGGCTTTTCAAGGAGTACTACCGCGACCCCGAGCTCACCCACGAAGCTTATCACGACAATGTGTATCACACCGGCGATGTCGCTTGGCGCGATGAAGATGGATACTACTGGTTTGTAGGTCGTAAAGACGATGTTATCAAGTCGTCGGGCTACCGCATCGGTCCGTTTGAAGTGGAAAGCGCCCTCATGACTCACCCCGCCGTGGTGGAATGTGCCATTACCGGTGTCCCCGACGAAATCCGCGGACAGGTGGTAAAAGCCACCATCGTCCTCTCCAAGGAGTACAAGGGGAAAGAGTCGCCCGAACTCATCAAGGAGATTCAAGACCACGTGAAGCGCACCACCGCGCCCTACAAATATCCGCGTATTATCGAATTTGTCGATGAACTCCCCAAAACCATCTCGGGAAAGATTCGTCGTGTCGAAATCCGCGACAAAAATTAACCGTATATGGCAAAATACCATCGCATAGCGGTAAAAATCGGAAGCAATGTAATCACTCGAGCCGATGGCACCCTCGATGTTACTCGCATGTCGGCGATTGTCGATGAGGTGGCATCGCTCCACAAGCAAGGTGTCGAGGTGATTATCATCTCGTCGGGTGCCGTGGCAAGCGGCAGGAGCGAATTGAAGCATCTCGTTGAGCACAACCTCGACCCGTTGTCGTCGCGCCAACTTTTCTCGGCGGTGGGGCAGGCGAAACTCATCAACCGCTACTACGAACTTTTCCGCGACCATGGCATTGCGTGCGGGCAGGTGCTCACCACCAAGGAGAACTTCGCCACCCGTGCCCACTATCTCAACCAGAAGCACTGCATGGAGGTGATGCTCGACAATGGCGTTATCCCCATCGTGAACGAGAACGACACCGTGTCGGTAACTGAATTGATGTTTACCGACAACGACGAGTTGTCGGGGCTGCTCGCTTCGATGATGGGAACTCAAGCGCTCATCATCCTCAGCAACATCGACGGCGTGTATGACGGCAACCCCTCCGACCCCGGGTCGA
Source organism: Muribaculaceae bacterium (assembly GCA_051878395.1). Taxonomy (GTDB): domain Bacteria; phylum Bacteroidota; class Bacteroidia; order Bacteroidales; family Muribaculaceae; genus W0P31-042. The sequence goes on along the minus strand of JBJEKB010000028.1, from coordinate 21,861 downwards.
AGGTGATGCTCGACATCCTCGCCGAGGAGCATATCGACTCCTCTTCCTTCATTCAGAAAGGGAAATCATCTCTTGGTCGCGGCGGAATGGGCACAAAATACCGCATCTCGCAGAAAGTTGCCGACGAAGGTATTGCCGTGATTATCGCCAACGGAAAACGCGACCACATCGTGGAGCAAATCGTGGCAGGCGACCGCTCGGTGCCCTACACCGTGTTCCACCCCTCTTCGCGAGCCACTTCGAGCGTGAAGAAATGGATTGCCCACAGCGAAGGCTTCGCCAAAGGGCGAATCACCGTCAACAGGCAGGCTTTCGAGGTGCTAATCTCCGACAAAGCCACTTCGCTTCTCCCGGTGGGTATCACAGCAGTAGAAGGCGAATTTGAAAAAGACGACATCGTGCAGATAGTGTCTCCCGACGGTGTGGCATTTGCCGCCGGACGCATCGCCTGCTCAAGCGACCGCGCCCGTGCCCTGATAGGCACTCAAGGCGGTCGTCCGCTCATCCACTACGACTATCTGTATATCGACAGAACCCGATTGTAAAACAATATTCAACAATAACTCCATGGCATTAACATTAAAGGAAATCAATCCTCAATCGACAGGCGACCTAAAGAAGTTTGTAAAGTTCCCTATCGATACCCTTTATAAGGACAACCAATATTATGTGCCGGCACTCGTTCTCGATGAGGTGGGCACTTTGCAACCCGATAAGAACCCTGCCTTTGAATTTTGCGAGGCTGTATATTTCATGGTCTATGACGACGGGAAACCTGTAGGGCGTATCGCCGGCATCATCAACAAGGTGGTGAATGAGCGCACCGGCAGGAAATGTATGCGCTTCGGATGGCTCGATTTTGTCGATGATGAGAAAGTGAGCCGTATGCTCTTCGATGCCGTGGAGAAGTGGGGTCGCGAAAAAGGGATGACCGAAATCGAGGGCCCGCTCGGATTCAGCGACATGGACCCCGAGGGGATGCTCATCGAGGGTTTTGACCAGCTGAGCACCATGGCTACCATCTACAACCACCCCTACTATCCCGAGCATATCGCTAAAATGGGATTTGAAAAGAGTGTGGACTGGGTGGAATTTCGCATCAAGATTCCCGAAGGAATCCCCGAAAAGCACCAGCGCATCAGCGAGATTATCCGCAAGAAATATGGTGTGCGCAACATCTATTTCAAAGACCTCAAATCGCTTGTAAACCGCTACGGCCAGGAGTTGTTCCGTCTCATCAACGAGGCATACGACCAGTTGCACGGCTATTGTCCACTCACACCGCGACAAATCGACCACTATATAAAGATGTATGTGCCGGTGCTCAACCTCAACAACGTGTCGCTCATCGTCGATGCCGACGAAAACCTCGTGGGGGTGGGCATTTCGATGCCGTCGATGAGCAAGGCTCTCATCAAGTCGCGCGGTCGCCTTTTCCCCACCGGATGGGTTCACTTGCTCAAGGCTCTCAAGGGGAAAAACGACACCGTAGATCTCATGCTGGTGGCTGTGAAACCAGAATACCAGAGCAAGGGGGTGAATGCACTGCTATTCTCCGACCTTATCCCCAATTTCATCAAGAACGGATATGAGTGGGCTGAATCCAACCCCGAACTCGAGCTTAACCAGAAGGTGCAGTCGCAGTGGCAGTATTTCGAGACACATCTCAACAAGCGCCGCCGCTGCTTCATCAAGTCGCTCTAACAGCATAATCCCCCGGCATTTTCATCTCTGTCGGGGGATTTTTATGCCTTTGCTGCGGTGGTGATTTGCATCATTTTGTGTGTTATCGAATTTTTATTTTTTCAATCAGAAAATAATTTGTATCTTTGGCAACCTAAATATATATATCTTGTCGATGGGTGAGGAACCACAAATATTATTGACCAGGCTTGTAGAAGGTAATCATCTTGCATTTGCAAGTATTTACAAGAAATATGCGCGGCAGGCTTACACTCTTGCTTTCAAATACCTTGGCAGCAAAGAGCTTGCCGAGGATGCTGTGCAGAATCTGTTCTTAAAACTGTGGAGAAACCGAGCCGAAATCGACCCTTCGCGCGATATCGCGCATCTCCTCTTCAGGATGTTGAAAAACGACTTGCTTAACGCACTCCGCGACTCCCGCAACGAGGTGTTTGTGCTCGACAATTGCTTGGAGGTGCTCAATATGATTGATGGCGCCGATGCCGAGATTCAACAGTTGCGCCAAGACCAGGTGGAGATTTTCAAACAGGCAATCCAGCGCCTGTCGCCCCAGCGCCGCAAGATTTTCACACTCAAAATCACCGGCAACTATTCCAATCAGGAGATTGCCGATATGTTGCATTTATCGGTGAACACAATCAAGTTCCAGTATTCGCAATCGCTCAAGCAGGTGAAGGCTTTCGCCCGCGAGTGTGCCATTGCAGCGATTGTAACTTCTCAATTTTGGTGGTTGTAATCAGCCAATGCCCACTTTTGCCGCCTGCTATTTGCCGGTGGCTGCCATGAGTTTGCGCAAGAAACGCAGTTGGTCTTGCAGGTGGTTCTGGTCGGGGTGCTGGCGCAACACTTCCTGCAGAATTTGATACGCTTTCGAGTATTTTTTCTGTTTTATGTAGATTTTGGCGAGCGACTCGCTCAGCGTGCCGGGGTCTTCGCGCTCTGCGCTCACCACTTCGGGGATTGGAGGCGGCAGCGGGATTGCCGGAGGAGTGGCAGTGGAGCCGTCGGCAGTGCGAGAATCGCCGGAGCCATCGAGAAAACGGTCTATGAGGCTGTCTTGTTCGGTTTTTGGCGTGTCGTTTTGCGGACTGTCATCTTCATCGAGGCGGTAGTCTCCCACCGGGTTGAAAATGAGGCTGCTCAGCGCCTTAATCTCGTTTTGGTCGTTGGCGCCGTAGGCATCGAGGAACCGGTCGATAGTTGTTTCGGTGTCGAGCGGCTTCTCGGTCTCGGCGGGGTAGAACGAGGCGTATTGCGAAGCCTGCTCTCCGATGAGGTCGTAGAGCGATTTGCGGCTTGAATAGCGCGTGGCGGCGCGTCGTGCGAGAGCAGATTTCTCCTCCTCGCCGAGGTTGTCGCAGCGTTGCAGGCGCAGAATTGCCGGCAGAGCGAAATAGGGGTATCTCTCTTTCATCTCCTCAACCCATTCGGCTCCGGGTGTTTCGCCGGGGTTGTCGAGATAGTATTTAAGCGATTCGTGGCAATCCTGTGTCATAGTCGTAGGTGTTTATTTTACCAGTTGCCGAGAGTGGCGTTGAAAATAAGGTCGGTGAGTTCGGTGCAGATTTGCATGCACAGTTCGTCCTGCACGTCGGTGAGGAGTTCGGTGCTCGAAAAGTCTCGATAGGCAGAGAAAGTTTGGTCGATATCCTGCCCGAGTTCCTTGTTGTTGGTGTATTTCACGCGCACGGTGATAGTGAGGCGTGTTTGCGAGGCGTAGGCATCCTCCTTCACCGCCTGGGGCGAGAGTGTGTAGCCGGTGATTTCCCCCTCCATGCGCAGGTCGGAATTGGTGCTGTCGATAACTCTCAAGCGTGTCTGCCTTGCAATCATGTCGAGCAGTTTATTCTCGAAAGTTTGCTGGAGCGGAGGATACACCAGAGCGGCGCGGATAGGAAATTCCGACACCGATATGGTCTTGTAGATGTTGTAGTCGAGAGCCGAGCCGTTGAATTTGTACCCCTTGAAAGTGCATCCCGAGATAGAGAGCAGAATCAAGGCGGCAAATGCCGGAATGAGGCGCAAGGCTTTGTGTATTCTATTCATCGAGGTCGTCGAGTCCATATTTTTCTATTTTGCGGTAAAGAGTGCGTTCCGAAATGTTGAGTTCGTCGGCGGTTTTCTTCCGTTTTCCGCCATTGCGAATCAGCGAGCGGCGAATAGTCTCCCGCTCGGTGTCTTCGAGGGTGAGTTGTGTGGATTCGGGCACCACATCGTGCACTTCGCGGTTGCGCATATCCGACACGCTTGTGGTGTGTGGCGCCTCCTTGAGCAGATGCTTGGTTTGCGGCGTGATTGGACTTAGGTTTAACACTTCTGAGCCTAAATCTTCAACCTCCTCGGCGGCAAATGTTTCGTTGTCCAAGATATTGCTCCTCGAGGGGTGCATAGAGCCTGCCGGCTCATCGCTTTTCTTCCCTTCTACAGTCTGTTTCAACTCCTCAATCTCTTTCTGCAGGCGCAGAATCATCTTAAACAGCAATTCGCGCTCTTTGGAATAGTCAAACGAGGGTGTTCCCATCACAATCGGCTTGAAATCGGCGTCGTATTGTGGAAGATAGGGGGTAATATCCTCAGCCTCTACGGTTTGTCCCGCTTTGAACAGCGAAATCTGCTCGATTACATTCTTGAGTTGTCTCACATTGCCGGGCCAACGATAGGAGAGGAGGGTGCGTTTCGCCGAGTCGGAGAGGGTGATGCGCGGTGTGCGGTAGCGCTCGGCAAAATCGGCGAGGAATTTGCGGGCGAGCAGCAAAATGTCGTCGCCGCGTTCGCGTAGGGCGGGCACCGAGATCGTAACCGTGGAGAGACGGTAATACAGGTCTTCGCGGAATTTCCCTTCGCTCACGGCGCGAAGCATATTCTTGTTGGTGGCAGCCACCACACGGATGTCGGTTTTGAGCACCTCCGACGAGCCCACGCGGATATATTCGCCATTCTCGAGCACACGCAGCAGGCGTGCCTGGGTGGTGAGCGGAAGTTCGGCTACCTCGTCGAGGAATATCGTGCCGCCGTTAGCCTCCTCGAAATAGCCTTTACGCGACGAAATCGCACCGGTGAAAGAGCCTTTCTCGTGTCCGAAGAGTTCAGAGTCGATGGTCCCTTCGGGGATAGCGCCACAGTTCACCGCAATATACTTGTTGTGCTTGCGTGCGCTGTAGTTGTGGATAATTTTCGGGAAAAACTCCTTTCCGACACCGCTCTCGCCGGTAACGAGCACCGATTGGTCGTAGGGCGCAACGGTGTAGGCGCGCTCCACGGCATAGAGCAGTGCCTTGGCATTGCCTATTATCGAGAAACGCTGCTTTATTGCGTTTATTTCGGTATTTATATCGTTGTTTATTTCCATTCTCTCATTGAATAAGTTTTCTGTTTCAAAAATTCGCCGAGCTTATCTATGTCGTCAAATTTTGCTATTTCTTCGGGCGTAATCGGCTCTCCCACCGAGATGTGGATGGTCTTTCCGCGCTTCAAGAACACTTCGGCAGGGAGGCGCAGGGTGCGAATTTTCCAACTTATCAAGCCCAGGATGTTAAAAATCAGGCTGTTGTGTCCGTGGAAATAGATTGGCACCACCGGCACTTTGAGTTGCTTGATTATGCGGATTATCGAGGGCTGCCACTTGCGGTCTTCGATGCGTAGGTTTGTGGTGATTTTCGAAACGGCACCTGCCGGGAAGAATCCCACCGGAACGCCGTCTCTCACCAAGCTCATAGCCTCGCGAATCCCCTTCATTGTGGTGGCTCGCTTCTCCGGGTCGTTGGTTGCAAACGGGTCCACGGCAATGAAATTGGGGCGCATAGCCGAAATATAGTTGAGGATGAGGTTTACCATCACTTTGTAGCGCGGATTGCGCGACGCCACAGTGTCGATGAGAGTAACACCATCGAGTGCGCCAAACGGATGGTTCGACACAGTGATAAACGCACCTTTTTTCACCATTTCATCGAGTATTTCCTCGTTGTCGATGCGTTTGGATATGTTCAAATCGCGAAGCACACCAGCCACAAAGGGGGCGCCGGGGGTGTCGCAGTTGTCGCTGTGGAGTTTGTTCACTTTATCCACTTTGAGCAAATGCAACAAGGAGTTCACCAGTCGGTACTTCCCTTTGAGAGCCGGCACCAAGTGCATAATGTCGTCGGCATCAAGCACTGTGCGCTTTATTGGCGTTGTATTATTATCATTCATCCTGTAATTTTTTAGTATGGCGTTCAAAATGTTTAAAATCCCATAGACGGCACAACTTTCGAGAAGGTGCACCGCCACGGCAGTGCAAAGATAGTGCAAACGAGTGGAATATCAAAACAAAAACTGCGTTTTTGATTTTGTATTCCCGAGTGCCGCCTATCTTTGAGAGTCGGAGTGCGAATTGCGGTTGTTGATACCTAAATGAACAAATTCACATTGGCTTGTTCGGCACGTTCCATATAGGAGGCTACACCGCCAATGGTTACGTTGTCGAGCAATTCCTCACGCTTCACGCCCATCACATCCATCGACATTTGGCAAGCGATAAACTCCACTCCATTGTCGATGGCTTGCTGTCGGAGCGATTCGAGGGAATCAACACCCTTCTTCTTCATCAAATAGCGCATCATACGCGAACCGATGCCAAACATGTTCATCTTTGAGAGTGAGAGTTTTGTGGAGTCGGATGGCAGCATCCATGAGAACATGCGCCCGAAGATATCTTTCTCAACCTTAGGCTTATGCACCTTCTTGATGGCATTGAGCCCCCAGAAAGTGAAGAAGATGCTCACCTTCTCGCCTGTGGCAGCGGCACCATTGGCAAGAACAAAGGTTGCCAAGGTCTTGTCGAGGTCATCGCTAAAGAGGATGAGTGTTTTTCCCTTCGGTGAGCCTGCCAGTGGCTTGGAGATTTCGGCTGCACAAGGTGTAGCCTTCTCTATCACCACAGTGTGCACTCCCGCCTCGGAATGTTTGCCGATGAAACGGTTACCGGTAGTGCGACACCAAGCCTCGGCATCTCGCGGGAAACCTGCATCGGTAGCCTTTATCTCGAGTTGTTCGCCCGGCTTCAGGGAATCCATGGCGTTTTTCATCTTGAGGATAGGACCCGGACATTGTATGCCACAGGCGTCAACCTTAATGATGTGGCTTGGAGCAGTGGTGCTGCACGCGCCGGTTGCGCACGAAGCGGTTTGAGCCGCAGGGGTGAAGCCTTCGGGAGCCGGTAGTTTGGCGGTGGCAGCCTTGTAGGTCTTGAGACCGCCAATGAGGTTGCGCACCATTGTGAAACCATGTCCCTTCAGGATATTTGAAGCTAAGTAGCCGCGGAGTCCCACTCCACAGAACAGCCACAATTCGCGGTCGGTGGGAATTTCAGAGAGCCGCCCGCGCAGGTCGTCAAGAGGGATATTCACCGCGCCTGGGATAGACCCTAAGGCATATTCATCGGGGGTGCGCACATCTATGAGCATCACCTTTTGCAAATCGGCATCCTTGAGTTCGCGCCAATACAGGGGGTTCATCTTGCCGCTAAGTATGTTGCAAGCCACATAGCCTGCGATAGCCACCGGGTCTTTGGCTGACGAGAAAGGAGGCGCATAGGCGTGTTCCAAGCGGGTGAGTTGCTCAACGGTGGCACCATGCTTGATTGCGAGCGCAAACTGGTCGATGCGGGTATCCACTCCGTCATAGCCCACTATCTGCGCGCCATATAGGCGACCGTCGGTCGGTGAGAATGTGATTTTTATGTCCATCTGCCGAGCACCGGGGTAGTAGCCTGCATGAGCACTGTTGTGAATGGTGGCGGAGAGGTAGGGGATATCCATCTGCTTGAGGCGTTTTGCCGGCAAACCGGTGGATGCCACCGTAATATCGAACACCTTGGCGATGGCGGTTCCAATCGAACCCTCGTATTTCACTTGATTGCCCAGCACCATATTGTCGGCAACGATGCGTGCCTGGCGATTGGCAGGTCCGGCAAGGAAATTGAGCCACGGCTTTCCCGTTATGGGGTGTGTAAACTCGATGGCATCGCCTACGGCATAGATATGTTCATCGGAAGTCTGCAAAAATTCGTTCACCCGGATGCCTCGCATCTCTCCAATCTGCAAGCCTGCTTCCTGTGCCAAGCGGGTCTCGGGCTTCACGCCAATGCTCAGCAACACCATGTCGGCACGAAGCGAGATGCCCGACTTGAAATGCACGGTCAATTCATCCCCTTCGCGCGAGAAACTCTCGACAGCCTGTTCGAGATAGAGCCTCACATCATGTTGCAGCAAGTGTTCATGCACAAGAGCCGCCATCGAATAATCGATAGGTCCCATAACCTGTGGTGCCATTTCCACCACTGCCACCTCGGCACCTGCATGGCTTAGGTTTTCTGCCATTTCAAGTCCGATAAAACCGCCACCCACTATCACGGCGCGCCTCACGCTGTGGGTGTTCATATAGTTCTTGATGCGGTCGGTGTCGCTCACATTGCGCAGGGTGAAAATCCCCTCGTTGTCGATGCCTTTCAATGGGGGCACCACCGGTGAGGCTCCCGGCGAGAGTAGTAGTTTGTCGTATGTTTCGACATACTCGCTGCCATCGGCGGCGCGCACGCTCACCTGCTTCTTGGCGGCATCAATGGCGAGGACTTCATTCTCCACACGAACATCGATATTGAAACGCTTTCCGAATGCCTCGGGTGTCTGCACGAATAGTTTGTCGCGCTCTTCGATTATGCCGCCAATGTAATATGGCAGTCCGCAGTTGGCATACGAAATATACTTACCTTTCTCAAAAAGGACGATTTCGGCATCCTCTGTCAGTCGTCGGATGCGGGCGGCAGCTGTAGCACCACCTGCCACACCTCCCACGATAAGGTATCTGGTCTTGCTGGGTGTCATAGTTATTAATGTTTATGTTCTTATGTCGCAAATATACGCATTTCGCACCTCATAAACAAACATATTATTGTTATTTCGAGTTATTGTTGTAACTTTGCGGTAGAATAATTAAAATACTGAGTATGTTCAAAAAAATTGCAGTTCCGGCGGCGCTTCTCATTCTTTTGGCTGCTGCAGTGGTGTTTGTAGCCAAATTTGATACCTTGGCATTTGTTCGATGGTTTCAACACAATCTCAATTATGGCTATATCACTGTGTTTATGGCAGTTGAGAGTTCGTTTATCCCCTTCCCGTCGGAGGTTGTTGTTCCGCCTGCCGCCTATTTCGCTATGCACAATGGCAATCTCAATATCTATCTGGTTACATTCTTCGCCACATTGGGTGCCTGCATTGGTGCGGTAATCAACTATTTCCTTGCCGTGTGGCTCGGGCGACCGATAGTTTATCAGTTTGCCAACAGCCGTTTGGGGCACATCTGCCTCATCGATGAGAAAAAAGTGGTTACAGCCGAGGAATTTTTCGACAAGCATGGCGCTATTTCCACATTCATCGGCCGACTCATCCCCGCTGTTCGCCAGCTCATCTCTATCCCGGCAGGTCTTGCCAGGATGCACTTCGGCAAGTTTGTACTTTTCACCACTCTCGGTGCCGGGGTTTGGAACATTGTGCTCACACTTCTGGGCTACTGGCTCAGCCTGTGGGTTCCACAGGAGGAGTTGTTTGTGGCGGTGGAAAAATACAACAGCTACCTCAACTATGCCGGCTATGCCTTGCTGCTCATTGTTGTGGCATTCATAGCCTATCAATTATTCAAGAAAAAGCCTAAAAAATAGATACTATGCTCACATCTCCATCTCTGCTTTCTGCCGATTTCGGCAGGCTGAACGACGATATAGACATGCTCAACGATAGCGATGCCGACTATCTCCACCTCGACATTATGGACGGGGTGTTCGTTCCCAACATCTCCTTCGGTTTTCCGGTGCTCAAATATGTTGCCAAGCGCAGCAAGAAGCCACTCGATGCCCACCTGATGATTGTGGAGCCGCAGAAGTTTGTCAATGAAGTGAAGAATCTCGGTTGCGAATACATGACCGTGCACCAAGAGGCTTGCGTTCACCTCGACAGAGTGGTAAACAGCATCAAAGAGGCTGGCATGAAAGCCGGTGTGGCTCTCAACCCTGCAACTCCCGTCGATACCCTGCGCCACTGCATCGGCTCTATCGACATGGTGCTTGTGATGTCGGTGAATCCCGGCTTCGGTGGGCAGAAATTTATCCCTTACACCATCGAGAAGGTGAGAATGCTCCGCGAGATGATCGACAAAGCGGGTGCCGGCACCATCATCGAGGTGGATGGAGGCGTGAACCTCGAAACCGGGGCGGCTCTTGCCCAAGCCGGAGCCGATATGCTGGTGGCAGGCAGTTTTGTGTTCTCGGCTCAATGCCCCCAAGCACAAATCTCGGCTTTGAAACATTTGTGATACTCTCCGCGGCAAGGACTATGATTCCTTTGCCGTTTTTTTATTTGATTTTTAATTGAATTTATAATAACTATTATTTTCCTGTTATGGTTTATCATTATGACTACCTTGTTATAGGTTCGGGCATTGCCGGAATGAGTTTCGCGCTCAAAGTCGCCGACTCGGGAAAAGTTGCCCTAATTTGTAAAACCACCCTCGAAGAAGCCAACACGTTTTTGGCTCAAGGGGGTGTGGCATCGGTAACAAACAAGCTCGTCGATAATTTCGACAAGCACATCCAAGACACCATGATTGCCGGAGATTTCCTTAGCGACCGCGATGCCGTGGAAAAAGTAGTGAAAGAAGCTCCCTCGCAAATCGACCAATTAATCAAGTGGGGCGTTGCCTTTGACAAGAACGAGAAAGGTGATTTCGACCTGCACCGCGAAGGTGGACACTCGGAATTCCGTATCCTCCACCACAAAGACAACACCGGCGCCGAAATTCAAGACAGCCTCATCGAGACAGTGAAGAAACACAAGAATATCGACGTCTTTGAGAACTATTTCGCCATCGAAATCCTCACTCAACACCATTTGGGCAAGATTGTAACGCGCCGCACCGAGGATATCACCTGCTATGGCGCCTATGTGCTCAACATCGCTACCGGCGAAGTGGATACTTTCCTCTCCAAGGTTACCTTGATGGCTACCGGTGGCATCGGTGCCGTGTATAGCACCACCACCAACCCGCTCGTCGCCACCGGCGATGGCATCGCGATGGTGTATCGCGCCAAGGGCACTGTCAAAGACATGGAGTTTGTACAATTCCACCCCACTGCGCTCTACCACCCCGGAGACCGCCCATCCTTCCTCATTACCGAGGCTATGCGCGGCTACGGCGCCGTGTTGCGCACCCGCGACGGCAAGGAATTCATGCAGAAATACGACAAACGCCTCTCGCTCGCTCCTCGCGATATCGTGGCTCGCGCTATCGACAACGAGATGAAAACCCGAGGCGACGACTTCGTATATCTCGATGTTACTCACAAAGATGCCGAGGAGACCAAGAAGCACTTCCCCAACATCTACAAGAAGTGCCTGAGCCTCGGAATCGATATCACAAAAGACTATATCCCTGTGGCTCCCGCCGCCCACTACCTCTGTGGCGGTATTAAGGTGGACCTCAACGCTTGCTCGTCGATTAACCGACTCTATGCCGTGGGTGAGTGCTCCTGCACCGGACTTCATGGCGGCAACCGCCTTGCTTCCAACTCGCTCATCGAGGCTGTCGTTTATGCCGAGGCTGCCGCTCAGCACGCCATGGCTCACAAAGACCTCTACTCCTATCGCGAGGATATCCCGCAATGGAACGACGAGGGCACTCAACACACCGAGGAGATGGTGCTCATCACTCAGTCGGTGAAAGAAGTGGGGCAGATTATGAGCACCTACGTGGGCATCGTACGCAGCAATCTCAGGCTTGAACGTGCATGGAATCGCCTCGACATCCTCTACGAGGAGACCGAGCGCCTCTTCAAGCGCAGCAAGGCGTCGCGCGAGATTTGCGAGTTGCGCAATATCATCAACGTGGGCTATCTCATCATGCGTCAGGCAATGGAGCGCAAAGAAAGCCGCGGTCTCCATTACACCATCGATTACCCGCCGGTGAAACGCAACTCATAACAATTTGCGGTTATGATTAAATATAGCAACGAGAAAGACAAGTGCTACGGCGTTGTGGGGATGGCTGTGGGAATGACTATCTGGAATGCCGAGGAGATGTTCATCGAGGTGTCGCTCGACGAGTCGGGCTTTGACTGCCTCAGTTTCACTCGCGATTTCCTCTTTACGGGCGACCCTGCCATTTCTCCCAAGGTGTCGTGGCAACATCGGTTGAATAACTTCCGGATAATGATGGGCATAACCATTTCCAATGTGTTGTGCCGCTCGATGGTGCTGCACAAGCGGCAGTTTGATGCCGAAGACAAGCAGCAACTCATCAAGGCGTTTGTCGAGATGGGTGATGCCGAATATTCGCTCACCGAGAGTGAGTGCTTGGGCTATTTCAACAAGAGTTTTGACTATCTCGTTCAGGTGTATAACAATCATCGGATGCAGCAAAAGGTGAAAGAAATCGCCAAAATTCTCACGAAGGAGCGCAAAATGTGCTCCGGCGACTTTTGCCGTTTCTTCTCCGATATTATCTCTTAATAAACAAACAAATGGATAAAGTAAATGTAGAGGAACGAGTTGATAAGGGAGTGCACTATTTCATGCAGGGCTATAACTGCTCGCAATCGGTGGCACTCGCTTTTGCCGACATCTATGATGTGCCGGAGGAGCTGATGGCGAGGATTGCCGCTTCGTTTGGAGGCGGAATCGGGCGCATGAGGCTCACTTGTGGCACCGTGAGCGGAATGGTGATGCTCGCTGGTCTTGAGTGCGGCTCCACCAACCCCGCCGATGCCGCCGCAAAGGGGCGCAACTATGCCGTGGTGCAGGGGCTTGCCGAGAAATTCCGCGAGGCAAACGGCTCTATCACTTGTGCCGAACTGCTCAAAATGCGCTCTTGCAAGGTCGAGACCGTTCCGACGCCCGACGAGCGTAATGCCGAATATTATGCCGCGCGTCCGTGTGCCCGAATGGTGGCTTCGGCGTGTCGCATCTATGCCGAGTATCTCAATTCCAAATAATATGGCGAGCACGCGGCAAAGAATATGGGCAACCACATTTGCGGCAGGGGCAACGATGCTCTGCTGGATGTGGTTGCTCCCTTTTTCCACCTTGCCGTGGCTTGTCGCTTTCTTAGCCGCCGTTTCGGCTGTCATTGCGCTCTATCGACGCAATTTCGATAGCGTTGCGGGCGAGATGCTTCTCATGGCTGTGGCTATGGTGCTGATTGCCGGTGTCGCTGTGGATGTGGCGCAGTTTTGCCCCGACAGCGATTTCGAGCACCCTGTGCTTGCCAACCCCGATTCTTCCCGGCTCTTTACCGCCGCTTTGCAACTCTATCATGGCGAGGAAATCACTGTGATAATGGCTTATCGCGGCATCCCCGCTCTGCTCTCGGCGATATGGCACCTCACCGGTGTTACGATTTTTGTGCCGTTGTTGCTTAGTGTCGCTCTCACGCTTGCCGCCGTCGCCCTCACGAGCGGTATCGCGCGGCACATCCTTCCCTCCCTTTCGCAGCGTTATCACATCCTTGCTATGGCGCTGTGTGCCGCCTGCTGCTACTATGTGGGGTGTGGAATGTTGATTCTCAAGGAGCCATATCTCTTTTTCGGCGTGTCGCTTGCCATTTACGCTATGGCGGCGCGGCGCTGGTGGTGTTTTGCGATAGCCATCGCCATTATTGCTCCGGTGAGAGATGGTGTGCTCTACTATTTCCTGCTCGTGCTTCCGCTGTTCTTGTCGCGGAACGATTGGAAGCCTGCCGCTATCGGTATTGCCATCGTTTTTGCCGGGTTGCTGCTTGGCGAACTGCTCACTATCGAGAACAACACCCGCTATATCGAGGGCACGCTCGGCAACACCACTTTCACAACCGATTATCTTGTCAACCCCAACCACTCCGCCTTCAATGATATATTTGCCGACTATTACAACAGTCCGCTATGGTTGCGCGTGTTGATGCTCCCGGTTACTTGCGGTGTCCAGTTCCTGGTTCCGTTCCCGTTTGATCTCACGAAGTATTGGGATTTTGGCTATAGCCAGTCCTACTGCCAGTTCTCTTTTCCTTGGTATATTATGGGAGGCATACTCCTCTATTTCATCTACCGAATGATTGCCGCACCGCGCAAGGAGCCGCTGTGGCGGTGGGGGGTGCTTGCGATTATCTCGTTTGTCGTGCCGGCGTATATGTTTGCCGGCTCGGTGTCGCGCTATTGGCTGCCGTTTATGCCGCTCTACGCCGTGCTCATCACAGCCACAATCCGGCGCCTCACCTGTGGCAACCGCAGGCAGTTTGTCATTTTCTATTCCGGCTATTTGGTGCTGCTGGTGGGAGCGCTCGTTGCGGCGGCATTGATGATGTAGCCACACTCCTCAAACATCCTTGCGTAGAATTCCGCCTTTTTCGCGATATTCATCGGATATGCCCTCGATGTCGAAGGCATTCTGTAGTGCCTGAAATGCCTTCCAGCGACCACACATTCCTCGCTTGTACCCACGGCAGGGACCGGAGTGGCGGTGAGCGACGCAACCACCGATGCCGCTTTCTCGCCGGTGGTAACCACGGCTTGTAGCCCCGGCATCTTGTCGAGAAACGCCTGCAAATCAATCGGGCGGCGTATCTCCAACCACTTGTCGGATGCGTTGTCCTTGAGGCGGCACACCTCGGCGGCGGTGTCGTGCAACGCTATGCCGCGGGTGTCGAGAAAATCCTTGATGTCGTCGAGCCGGAAAGTGCGATTGGGCGTGTCGCAAAAATGCTCCTTGTCGCCATAGAAGATTAGCCCCATGATGCGCCACATGTCGTTTATCCAATTCGGGTAGTAAAACGGCATCGACCACCGCTCCGGCTTGGGCGGAAATGTGCCGAGCATCAAAATCCGGGCGCCTCCCGGTATATAAGGTGTGAATGGATGTATTTCTGATTGCATAATCGTTTAGTTTGGTGTAAAGGTAGTAAAATAATCATTCCCCGATGCCGGTTGCCGCTAAAAAATGGCGGAGAATCGCGCAGAGTCGAAAAAATGTTAATAAAAATTGCTGATTATCCGAATTTTGTTTCTAAATTTGCAAAAAAATATCGTTATATCAAATGAAGGTAAAAATTTTAGCAATTTTATCACTCTTGTTGCTCGTAACAAGTTGTGGTAGCCGCAAAGAGATTGCTTATCTCCAGGATGCCGACCAAATCCCATTGGAGGTGCTGCAGCAATCTATGATGCCGGCAAATACTGTTGTAATGCCGGGTGATTTGTTGGATATCTTGGTAGCCACTACCAACATCGAGGCGTCAAAGCCGTTCAACCGTATGGGTGTGCTCACCGAAATTGCATCCAACTCTTATAACAATGCCAACAACACCACCAACAACTCTCAGAACTTCTATCTCGTTGATCAAGACGGCAACATCGAGTTCCCTGTAGTTGGCACTTTGCACATCGGTGGTATGAACAAGAAACAAATCGAAGAGACTGTTGTTGAGGCTCTCTATCCCAAATATCTCTCGGAGCGTCCAAGCGTCGATATCCGTTTCCGCAACTTCAAGGTGTCGGTTGTCGGTGAGGTGAAGAATCCGGGTGTATATACTTCGCTCAACGAGCGTATGAACATCCTTGAGGCGCTCGCTATGGCAGGCGACTTGAACATCACCGCCCGCCGAGACAACATCATGCTCATCCGCTTGAATGCCGATGGCACCAAGAATGTCGAGGTGCTCAATCTCAACGACAATTCCTTGATTACATCTCCTTACTTCAACTTGCAGCAAAACGACATCATCTATGTCGAGCCGAATAAGTCGAAAATCAACCAGTCTTGGACCATCCCGCCGGCTGTTACTTTGGCTTTGAGTTCGATTGGTACTCTCGTTTCCATTGCCACCTTGATTGTTACAATCACAAAATAACAGCGTCTCTCTCGACGCCCCACACCCACTCCCTCGGCTCCGTCCGGGGGAGTGCCGTTTCATCCCCCACCAATAGGGAAAAATGGATAAATTGGACATGATAAACTCAAGAAATTTCGTTAAAAATTTGCTTTTATTGCTTTAACGTATTAATTTTGTGGTTGAAAGGCAAACAAAGCGGTGGCATAGAGTTGCAACCGTGCTTTTCACGATACATACTTCGAGCAAATTATTGTTTTTTTCAACATAGCCCCCACCCGGGCAGTTGCAAGAAAGCAATTGCTCAAAAGGTGTTATTTTCATCTTATCTTCCGAAGTGAAACTTGGCAGTTGAACATTCCACGAAGATAGTTGACAGTAGCACCTACATCGTTGGCATACTCATGCTCCACGCGAGTGGAGCATCTATGCTATATCGGTGTGGGGCTGATGTCTTATCTGTGGAATAGGTATGCCAAGACCTCACTTTGAGATAAGACAAAATAGGAATCCCACACCTTTCCTGTTTTTAAACCGTTCTCCCCGGGATTGAAGAACACAAACTTTACGCCTATGGGCTGAATCTAAAACTACTTTCTCAAATTTCAAAAACAGTTTCATCTACTAACCTTCTAAAAATCAAAAACATGAACAAAATTACTATTTTGCGCTCAGTGCTCGCAGCAGTGCTGTCGCTGGTAGCAACCACAGCCGCCGCCCACGACTTCGAGGTCGATGGCATTTATTACAACAAAAATGATGATGGCACCGCCTCGGTTACCTATAAAGGAAATACGCATGAAGAATATGCCGATGAATACACCGGTGATGTTGTGATTCCATCTTCGGTAACATATTCCGGAACGACATATTCTGTTACTTCCATTGGCGATTATGCCTTCAATAGCTGTAGCGGATTGACAAGTATCTCTATCCCCAGCTCCGTTACTACGATTGGATGGGCTACCTTCTCCAACTGTAGAGGCTTAACAAGCGTTTCTATCCCCAACTCCGTTACTACGATTGGCGGGTGGGCATTTAGTTATTGTAGAGGCTTGACAAGCGTTACTATCCCCAACTCCGCTACTGAGATTGGCTGGTATGCTTTCTATAAATGTAGCGGATTGACAACCGCTTCTATCGGCAACTCCGTTACTTCAATTGGCTGGTATGCATTCTCCAACTGTAGCGGATTAACAAGCATCTCTATCCCCAACTCCGTTACTACGCTTGGCACGTCTGCCTTCGAAAACTGTAGCGGATTGACCACCGTTTCTATGGGCAACTCCGTTACCACGATTGGCAAGTCTGCCTTCTATGGCTGTAGCAGCTTAACAAGCATTACTATCCCAAACTCCGTTACTACGATTGGCGATTCTGCCTTCGAAAACTGTAGCGGATTGGCAACCGTTTCTATTGGCAACTCTGTTACTTCAATTGGACAGTCTGCCTTCAATGACTGTAGCGGATTAACAAGCATCTCTATTGGCAACTCAGTTACTTCAATTGACAATTATGCCTTCGATAACTGCACCAATTTGTCAAGGGTGGATATTACAAGCCTTGAGGCTTGGCTTGGAATTAAGTTTTCAGCTGTCTCTTCAAATCCATTATCTTATGCACATCACTTATATTTAAATGGTGAGGAAGTAAAAGATTTAGTTATCCCCAACTCCGTCACTGCGATTGGCATTTATGCTTTCGATGGATGTTTCGGCTTAACAAGCGTTACTATCCCCAACTCCGTTACTTCAATTGGCGTGTCTTCCTTCGCGTTCTGTACCGGATTAACAAGCGTTTCTATCCCAAACTCCGTTACTACGATTGGCAATTCTGCCTTCGAAAACTGTAGCCGATTGACAAGTGTTACTATCCCAAACTCAGTTACAGCCATTGGCGAAAGGATCTTCAAAGGCTGTAGCAGTTTAACAAGCGTTAATATCCCCGACTCTGTAACGTCCATTGGATGGGCCGCCTTCTATGGATGCAGCAGTTTAACAAGCATTACTATTCCCAACTCCGTTACGTCCATTGCCAACTCTGTATTCTGGAATTGTAGCAGCTTGACAAGCGTTTCTATACCCGAATCTGTAACTTCGATTAATGATAACACATTCTATGGCTGCAGCAGTTTGACAAGCGTTACTATCCCAAGCTCAGTTACTTCAATTGGCATTTATGCCTTCTGTGAATGTAGTAGCTTGACAAGCATTTCTATCCCCAATGATGTTACTTCCATTAACGATTATGTCTTCTATGGATGTAGCAGTCTGACAAGCGTTACTATCCCCAACTCCGTTACTTCGATTGGCAATCATACTTTCCAATTATGTAGCAGCCTGACAAGCATTACTATACCCAACTCCGTTACTTCAATTGGCAAGTCTGCTTTCTATGGCTGCAGCAGATTGACAAGCATTACTATTCCCAAATTGGTTACTTCGATTGGCGATTTTGCCTTCTATAACTGTAGCGGCTTAAAAAAGGCTATCGTAAAAGCAATAACACCACCAAGTTTGGATAGTCAATCATTCAATAATTATGATTTGAAATTGATTGTTCCGGCAATTAGCAAAGAAGAGTACAAGTCTGCAAATTACTGGAGTTTATTTACAAATTACGCCGATGCGGAAATTATGATTACCTCCTTGGGATTAGAAAAGAACAACGCAAGTATTAAAAGTGGCGAAACCATCCAACTCACAGCTACCACGACACCTGCTGACGCAACATTTGCCGATGTTTTCTTGTGGACCTCAAGCAATGAGGATGTAGCCACGGTGGATGGAAATGGTGTTGTTACTGCCATAGCCGACGGCACAGCATCAATTACAGCGCAAACAGTCGATGGCAGCGACCTCAGCGCCACCTGTGTGGTAACCGTGGGTACCGGTGCTGTTGAGGGCGTTGACGCTGCCGCCGCGCGCATCTACTCTGCCAACGGCAACATCATCATCGCCGCCACCGAGGATGGCGAAGCCGCTGTGTATGACTTCACAGGCCGCCTCATCAAGAGCGTGCCCGTTGTAGCCGGCGACAACACCGCAGTGCCCGTAATGCCAGGCTGTTACATTGTAAGAACCGGGGCTACAACCCAATCCATAGTAGTGAAGTAACCGCTTCACCGAGGATGTATTTCCGTGCCCTGTGCCCCGTGGTGCAGGGCACAATTTTTAGCTCGTTATCGCTCAAATCCCATCGAATGTGGATTGGGCTATATCCGATGATGCATTTTTTAAGGAGAAAGACATTTTTTTTGCTCGAATATCTTGTTTTTTTGAAATGATTGGGGTAACTTTGAACGGATAAAAGGTATTGAAACCATGAAATATGTTGTTAAAATAAATCCTGAATACGAACATCTGCGCGGATTTATCGAAGGGCTCCCCACGGCTACCGATGCCGAGCTCGGTCGCTTGGTGTATGCCACCCGTAACAAGGTGTATGCCACGCAAGTGGGCGACATCACGCTGTCGGTAAAATCTTTCGGCGTGCCCCGCTTCCTCGGAAAATTCACGCTCGGCGAACTCAAAATGTCCAAGGCTCGCAGCTCTTATGAAAATGCTTTGAAATTGCTTAAGCTCGGAATCGGCACTCCGGAGCCGGTCGCATATATCGAGGAGTACCGCATGGGCTGCCTCCACCGCAGTTTCTATGTGTGCCTGTTCCTCGATGGCTATCGCGATGTGGGCTGCTGGGAAAAACGCGACGATGCTGCCGCTTTGCTCGACCGATTCGGGCAATTCATCGCGCTGCTCCACTCGAAAGGGGTGTGCCACAACGATTTCACGCCCGGAAACATCTTGTTTAACGACAGTTACGATTTCCGCTTGGTCGATTTGAACAACGTTTCTTTCGACAGGAAGAATCCCGAGGATTTGCTCGCCAATTTCAAGAGTGTGCATCCGCGCGAGGACCAAACTTTGCGCCTGGCGCATTGCTATGCCAAATATTCTCCCTTCAAGCAGGTGTCCGACATCGAACTCGTCGAGATTGTGCTCGACAAGAGGCGCGTGTATCTGCGCTACCGCACGGTTATCGATTGGATCGACCGTATGCTGAAAAAATTTGAATGGTAGATTGGTGCTTTTCCTGATATCACGCCCGAAATTGTTTCTTTTGCGATTTCGGGTGTCGTTTTTTGTGCTTTTCGGTAGGGATTTAGGCGATTCCCAATTTGAATCGCTCGACAAATTCCTTGAACATCGGGTTTTCTGCCATTTTATCGGCGATGACTTCTTGCGCCGACTTTATTACAACGCGCTGTGCGGTGTGGTTCACCTTCACGTCTATCGTTAATGCAGGGCAGTTGAGCGCGTTGCGCATATATTCCACCACCTTTCCCAAGTGGGGGTTGATTACTTCGAGCACGGCACTGTTATCCACCAGCATCGAGAATCGGCAGGTGTTTTCCTGGCGGGTGATTGGCGAATTTGTCATCACGTTTGTGAGGAGTTTCTCGGTGGCGTTCTGTGCGATGAACGCTTGCCATGCCTTGTCCCACTGTTCTCTGGTGATGCTTGCGGCTTGAGGCGCCGCTGCTTGTGCCGGCGCTTGTTGCTGCTGGCGCTGTGGCGCTGTGGCGGTTATCGAGGGGGTTGCGCTTATGCGCGGTGTGGCGGCGATAGATGGCGTGATGCGCGGAGTGGCTGTGGCTTTTGGCTGCGTCTTAGGCTGCGCGGCTACTTGCGGTTTAGACTGTACAGCAGCGGCGGCTTGCGGCTTGGGCTGTGTGGCGGCTTGTTGTGCCGCCGCACGGGGTGCCGCCTGCGATTGTGTCGCTGCAGGTTGTGCCTGCTGTGTGGGTGCCGTTGCCTGTGTGGTTATCTTTTTCAACCCCGGGTCGGGCGTTGTAGGCTCCGGATTTATCAGTTGGCACAATTTTATAAGTGTCAGTTCCACAATAAATTGCTTATTGTTGGTGATGCGATAGTCCAAATCGCAGCGATTGAGCAAATCCATCGCCTTGTAGAGCCATTGCGCTCGGCATGCCTTCGATTGCTCGAGATATTTTGCCGCAACATCATCGCTCTTCTCAAGAAGTTTCACCGTTTGCGCATCATTGGCAACCATCAAGTCGCGGATGTGTTGAGCCAATCCGTTGACAAACACCAGCGAGTCGAAGCCATGGTCGCGAATCTCGCGGTAGATGAGCAGCGATTGCGGAACATCCCCCTTGAGAAACGCATCCACAAGGCGAAAATAATAGCCGTAATCGAGCACATTAAGACTCTCGAGAGCCGATTTATAGGTGATATTCCCGCCCGACGATGCCGCCACCTGGTCGAAAATCGATAGCGCGTCGCGCATCGCTCCGTCGGCTTTCTGTGCAATCACATTAAGTCCGGCATCCTCGGCTGTAATACCTTCACTGTCGGCGATATGGCGCAACTGGTGCACAATATCGGGGATATGGATTCGAGTGAAGTCATAGATTTGGCATCGAGAGAGGATAGTGGGCAGAATCTTATGCTTCTCGGTCGTCGCCAGGATAAAAATGGCGTGCGACGGCGGCTCCTCGAGCGTCTTAAGAAACGCGTTGAAAGCACCCTGCGACAGCATGTGCACCTCGTCGATGATATAAACGCGATACTTCCCCACAGGCGGCGGAATACGCACCTGGTCGGTGAGTTCGCGGATATCGTCAACCGAGTTGTTCGACGCCGCATCCAGTTCCATGATATTATACGAACGCCCCTCATTGAAAGCGCGGCACGATTCGCACTCGCCACACGCCTCGCCATTCTCGTTGAGGTTGGTACAGTTGATAGTCTTCGCAAAAATTCGCGCGCAAGAGGTCTTTCCCACCCCACGCGGACCGCAGAACAGATAAGCGTGGGCGAGCCTACCCGAGCGGATAGCCGCCTTGAGCGTGTGGGCAAGCGTCTGTTGACCCACAAGAGTGTCGAAAGTAGAAGGGCGATATTTCCTCGCCGATACTATATATTTTTCCATAACAAACAATTCTGAAACAAAGGTAACACAAACACCGCTAAATTCAAAATAAATCCCCAAAAATTCCGCACCGCCCCCTCCGCACCCCGCCCCGAAGCGAATAAGCAGTGTTGCGTGGAGCAATCAAGAACACGGATTAAACGGATTGCACGGAATTGATGATGACAAGAGGCAAGGTAATTCGCCACCCCGGAGGCGGTGGCAGGCTGTTTTGCTGCCGATGACTCGTGGCTCGTGTGTTGTTGAGGATGAAAATTGGGCTTGCTGGGTGCGGCGGCGCTGTCGGCAAGGGGATTCAAGGTGCGTGTGCTCCGATGGCGG
>JBJEKB010000027.1:0-5619 GCA_051878395.1 Muribaculaceae bacterium | reverse complement strand
AGCAAATCAATTCGCTCACAACCATCGACCTCCCCATGTCGCTATTTTTCGATGCCATGGACCAAGGCACATACCCCTATGTCTTCACTTCGATGAAGATATCCATGAAACCTACATCGGGTGTTGCCTACGACCTTCAAATTCCCGGATTTGAGGCTGTGTATGGCGATGGCAGCGGTGTGGAATCGGTTGGCATCGATGCATCGCCGCTCGTAGTGGCTTGCGGAGGTGGCGAGTTGCGCATTTCGGGAGTGAAAGGCGACGCCGGAAATGCCTGCGTGTATAGCATCTCGGGTGCGTTAATCGACTCGTTTGCCGCCACCGATGGCGCCGGCATCTCGATAGCGCACTATCCCGCCGGAGTCTATCTCCTCCGCCTCGACAACGCCCAGTCCACCAAATTCATAGTGCAATAAACCCATCCCACAATACAAAAAAGACTGCCCAAGCAATGAGGCAGTCTTTTCTTATGTGGTGGTGGGGATTAGCGGGTCATTTCCACTTTTTGGGTGGGTGGGAGCGTGGCGTTGCGGCGGTCGATGGCTTCGACGGTGCGCAGGGCGAGGGTGCGGAAGGCTTCGCCGCTCACGGCGTTCTGCAGCGATACCGGGGTGCCGTTGTCGCCTCCGGCACATATCGACGCTACGAGCGGAATCTGCGCCAGGAGTTCCACGTTTAGTTCTTCGGCGAGGCGTTTGCAGCCCTCTTTGCCGAAGATGTAATATTTCTCGTCGGGATGTTGAGCCGGTGTGAACCACGACATGTTTTCAACGAGTCCGAGGATGGGAACATTCACTTTTTCGCCCATAAACATGCTGATACCCTTGCGCGCATCGGCGAGAGCCACCTCCTGTGGCGTGCTCACCACGATTGCGCCGGTGATTCCGAGAGTTTGCACCAAAGTGAGGTGGATGTCGCTTGTTCCCGGGGGCATATCTATGATAAAATAGTCGAGGTCGCCCCAGTAGGCTTCACCGATGAGTTGTTTTAGAGCGTTGCTTGCCATTCCGCCGCGCCAAAGCACAGCGCTGTTTTTGTCCACGAGGAAGCCGATAGATAGGAGTTTAACCCCGTATTTCTCTACCGGGAGAATGAGGTTGCGACCGTCGATTTCCTTCATGTAGATATCTTCGTCTTCAACGCCAAACATTTTTGGGATGCTGGGACCGAAGATGTCGGCATCGAGAAGCCCCACTTTGTAGCCGTTTTGTGCGAGAGCCACAGCGAGGTTGGAAGCCACAGTCGATTTACCCACTCCGCCTTTGCCCGACGACACTCCGATGATGTTTTTTACGCCCGGGAGCAGTTTGGGAGGCTCGGGATTGCTTTTCTTGGTTTTCACAGCCACATTGCCGGCAATTTCAACCCAATCGCCTATGTGGGTAGTGATAGCAACCTCGGCTTGCTTGACAAGCGAGCGGATGAAAGGGTCGGTAGGTTTCTCGAAGATGAGCGAGAAAGACACCTTGTTGCCGTCGATGCGGATGTCGTCTTCCACCATGTTGTTGCTCACGAGGTCTTTCCCATTACCGGGATAGCGGACCGTGCGCAGTGCGTCGATGATGAGTGCGGGATATAGTCGTTGTTCCATAATTATTCGGTCTTGTTTTCGTCGTTTAATAACTGCGGACACTGGATGTAGCCGCGAGAGAAACTGCGGTAGGTGTCCGGCTCAAGTTCCACGTCGGGTTCGATGAGCGAAGCCTCATGCGGAAGGTTGAATTGGATGTATTTGATAGAAAGCCCGCGGTCGAGCCATTGCTGCTCATAGAAAGTGCGGATGTCGAGGATGTCGGCACGCGCCTCGGTGGCATACAAATCGTCGGTTTCGGCGAGCACCGGCAGGTGGTTTTGCTCCACGAGTGCCGAGGTGTATTTGTAGAGGAACGGGCTGTCGGTTTTGAGGTTCACCACACCGCCGTCTTCGAGAAAATGACGGTAACGAGCGAGGAACGGGGTGGCAGTGAGCCGTTTGGTGAATTTCTTCATCTGCGGGTCGGGGAATGTAATCCACAACTCGTGCACCTCATCGGGGGCGAAGAAATTCTCGAGCAGTTCGACATTGGTGCGCAGAAAAGCCACATTTTTGAGCCCTTCCTCGACGGCAGTCTTTGCACCGCGCCACATGCGCGCGCCCTTGATGTCGATTCCGATGAAATTCATATCGGGGAAACGGCGGGCAAGCCCCACGGTGTATTCCCCCTTTCCGCACCCGAGTTCGAGCACAATGGGATTGGAGTTTCCGAAATATTCGGCACCCCATTTCCCCTTCATCGGGAATCCGCTCTCCTTGAGCACCTGTATCGGGAACTGGAAGACATTGGGGAATGTCTCCATTTCGGCAAATTTCTTAAGTTTGTTTTTCCCCATACTAATTATTTGCGAGCGAGTTTAGCCACGCGGCTATTCCCTTTCTCGTCTTTAATCACGAGAATATAAAATTTGGTGGAGAAAGCGTCGGTATCGATAGAGAACAAGTCGGAGCCGGGAGCGACACGAGTGAGAGTGGCACCGGTGGTGTCGAAAAGTGTTGCTTCTGCCACGGTGAACGATGTTTTCACATGGAGCACGCTGCCGGAGAATGTTGCGAGAATACTGTTGTTGGGGTCAACAGCGTCGATATTGGTTCCGTGGAGGCTCTTGATGTCGAATTCTTTCCATTGTTCGGCAGCCTGATAAACGAGAATCATGTCGTTGTTCTGCACATAGAGAATAACCTTGCTTTTGTCGATGCCTGCAAACACATCCTCGCCGAGAACCGGGGCGATTGAGAGGGTGGAAACATAGTTTTTTACCGATGTCCAGCCTTCAAAGGCATAATCGTCGATAAATTCAGTGTTGTCGGGGAATGTGAAATTTGATGTCTTGTCCCAATTGGCAAAAGAGTACTTGCCGATAGTTGCTATCGCAGCCGGGATGAGGTGAGGCTGAATCGATGGCGAATAGGCAAACATATAGTCGGGGATTGCAGTCATTGAAGTCGGGAGTTCCATGTCGGTGAGGACGGCATTGAAAGCGAGGGCGCCTTTGCCAAATACTTCGGTTTTTGAAGGCAATTTTATGTTTTTAATCGCACTGTTGCAGGCAAACGACCAATCACCTATTTCATAGAGATTTGAACATTCCGACATGTCGGCAACAACGAGAGATGCGCCTAAAAATGCCTTATTGCCAATCTTGGAAACGGCTGTCGGGAATGTAAATTCGGCAAGCGATTTGCAATCCATAAAAGCAGCCTCGCCAATTTCGGTAACAGAAGCGGGGAGGAGAGCCTTGGAGAGCAAAGCGCAGCCGTCGAATGTCGATTTCTTGATTGTAGCCACATCCCCTTTAATCTCTACCGAAGCCAACGCGTCGCAACGAGCGAAAGCGTATTCTCCGATTTCGCTCACCGACGCCGGGATTGTGGCGGCGGTGATGGCGTCGCAGTCGTAGAAAGCATAATTGCCTATAGTGGATACACCCGATGGAATCTCCACATTTGCAAGGCTTTTACAACCCGCAAATGCGCTTTCGCCGATTGCCGAAAGGTCTGCCGGAAGCACAACCGATGTGAGTTTGGAGCAAAAGAAAGCCAAATCGGGCAGTTGAGAAGCCTCGTTTGTCTCGCCGGTCTTGCCTGATGCGATTTTGTATGCTTCGATATGAGCCTCACTCAAGTCGATTGAAGTGAGGTTGCTCATTTTTTCGGAGATGAAGTTGAAGTCGCGAGCGTCAACCGAGCCTTTAACCACAAGTTGTGTAGCATCGGTGTTGTTGCCGATAGCAAGGTCGATTTTTCCTGCCGAAGTCTCGACTTCTAAAGCTGCGGCGCTGAACGGAATAAGCACCAACAATATTAAAGAATTACGGAATGATTTCATTATTATTTGAGTTTTGATATTACACTTTTAGGTACTGCGTCCTTGTTTACCATAATGTCGATGGTTTTAGCAAGGAAATAAGCCTCCGACACGTAGAAATAGCCGTCATACACTTGGTTTGTGTCCCAAGAGTTTTTCACTTTGTAGTAGCGGTTGCCCTCCTGGTCGTGTGCTGTGCCGACGATAACCATGCCATGGTCGTCGGAGGTTTCGTGGCTGTCGAACATCTCTTGGCGCATCTCTTGAGTAACCTCAATTTCGGGCACAGGACCTTTGAACTCAAATTTCTCCGCTTCGCGGTCCTTGTCAGAGAGTTTCACCCAACGTGCGAGTTCGGTGCCTTCCATGTCGGCTTGAGTGCGTTCCTTGGGGAGAATGGCAAATCCGTTGTACCATTGGAAACCGCCTTCGCTCACATCGGCAGCCCACGCAACGCTGTAGCCTTTAGCGAGAGCATAGTCGGTGATTTCTTTAAGTTCGTTCATCTTCACATTGTAGCACATGCCCCAAAGCCAGTTGTCGGCAACTTCAAGGGCAAATTTCTCATAGAATGGGTGGTGAGTGAAAGATGAGAATTTGAGATAGTTGTCAACATTGATTCCGAAACTATCCCAATAGCTGCGCGGGGTGTATTCCTTGCCTTCGAAAGTGAATTTCTCCGGCATCACACCGAGGTATGCGTCAAGGATTCCCTCGAGCCCCTTGAACCATGCAGTGCTTAGTTTTTTGTTTGGGATGCTCTTTACGCCATCCATATAGTTTCTCATTACAGTGATGAGTTCTTTGTGGTTGTGTTTGTCCTCACCATAGTTGAGTCCGGAATATACTTCCTCCGGGAGAGCGCCATAATTTTTGAAAACGTAAGGGACATCGTGAGTGTTTCCGCCCTCGGCAAAGTTGATGGTGCCATCCATGCGCACATATTTTATTGCTTTGTCGAGATAGCAGTGGTGAACGATGAACATTTCAGATAAATCCACTTCTTTTCCGGTGGCTTTCAAAATCTCATTCTCAAAAAATGAGACAGTTGAGAAACTCCAGCATGTCCCGGTTTTGTTTTGGTCTTTTACAGGTGTGGTTTTGATTACAATTTCATCGGTAAACTTAAATCCGGTGCTGTCGGGATTCACCGGTTCAGCCTTGGAGCCTGCCGATGTGGTGAATATCGAGCCAAGCGCCAATCCGAGCGACAAAACAATTTTTTTCATTATATCTTGCGAATTTTTATAGTTAATACTTATTATATCTTGCAAATTTACAAAGAATTAGTTGAACATTTATCACGATTTATCCAAAAATTGCACATTCATCTACAAATTGCACTATTTTCTTGGGTCGGTGATGGTCCAGTCGGTGATGTTTCGGGCTTCGGTGCTGAAATTCACGCCTACTTTCACCACGGGGAGATTGAGCAGCGCAAAGCGCTTGTCGTATTGCTTCAATTCTATCTGCTCCATCGCTGCTTCGGCTGATTTATTCAGTTTTATCTCAATGATATACAGCGTCTGGGGTGCATGAAGCACCAAATCCACCCTGCCTTTTGCGGTGTGCACCTCCACATCCAGGTAATATCCCATCAGCGAGAAGATAATGTAGAGCATCTGCTGGTAGTGCCCCTCGGAGTTGGCGTTGTCGCAGTAGGGCACGGTATCGAGGAAAGTCTGCAAGAAGCGGAGTGCACCGTCCATGTCGTTTTCGGTGATGAATAACATCATCTTACCGACCAAGCACCTCCATCCGCCCGGCTTTGATGTGT
>JBJEKB010000026.1:0-5664 GCA_051878395.1 Muribaculaceae bacterium | reverse complement strand
ATATCCATGCACGAAATAGAGGATATTGTAGCGAGTGTCGGGATTCTCGTCATATCCCGGAGGAAGGTAGATAAATGCTTCGGCGGTTCTTGCGGTGTCGGCTCCTGAAACATAGTCGAAAGTGGGGTATTGGATTCTTACGCGAGAGCCGAAAGGCACCGTTGCCTCTCCGTAACTCGACGGAGGGGCAACAGTGTTTCGGGTGATTCTATTGAAACTTTGAACCGTTGCCGTGGTTGCAATTACGGAATCCTCATCATCCGAGCATGATTCAGCCATAGCAATGATTATTGCCATGATGATAAGTCGAATTGCACACGGAACACAACTTTTCATAGAACCGAAGGTTATTTGATGATTAGTTTGTGGTTTTCGATAAAGTAGATGCCCGGAGCGAGGTCGCTTACCATCGTGGTGCCTGCGGCGGCATCAACCGAAGCTACACATCTGCCGGTAATGTCATAAATCGCTACTTTACGAGCCTTGTTTGAGGCGATGAAGATGGCATTGCCGTTGCTGTAGATGCGTTCAGCGTCGATAGGCGATTCTACGGCACCGGTTTTAGTTACGATGTGGTCTTTGCCATCGATGGTGTAGTAAGCGGCATTCTCGCACACGAATCCCGGGTCGCCTTTGGTTTGGTTGCCTGAACCATCGTTGAAGAGGACATACCAGCTGCCACCTTCGCCGATTGTGGCGTCGGTAAATGTGTATTTATAGACATTGTTTCCGAAATAGGTCATTTTTGCGCCGGGCCAAGCACCGCACACCATCACCACGTTGCCATCTGTGTTGCGATAGTAGGCGTAAGCGCGGACTGTTTTGCCCCAGCTTGAAGGTCGCTCGAAGAACACGCATTGTTCGCCCGGCTCGACATAAGGCTCGATAACCTCTTCCTCATCGCCGCCCGATTCGCCACCGCCACCGGGTTCATCGGTGAGTTCTTCCTGTGTGCCATCGTATTCGGCTTGAGGAGAGGTAACGGGAGCAGAAGCGTAGAGATATTTACCATCAGTGCCGATTTTCCCGGGTGCCGGGGTCTTGGATGTGGAGAGAACATACACGCGCATGTTGCCTTTGCCTGAGCAAGTAGCGGTGAGAGTGCCGTTGGTAACGGTTTTGGTGTCGCCGGTAATTGCATCGACGTAGGTGCCGTTGAGAATGCCGGTGAAAGTAGAACTTCCCGATATTGTAACGAGGGCATAACTGTCGGTGGTGTCGTCGGTGTAGCGACGCTTGAACGACATTGAGCCTGAGCAGCCCGAAGTGGAATATTGCCCCTTGCGGAGAGCCGGGATTGCCATGCGGATGGCATTAAGACGCTGGATGTGAAGCGAAAGCGGGTGGCTGAGCGTTGCCGCCATATTGCCGGTGGCATTGGTGTATTCGCCGAAATCCGACACCTCGACATCACCTTTGATATATCCGCCGAAATATGCTCTACCGGAATCGCGGAGCGGGATGTTGGGACCCTTGTCGATAGTGCAGCCCTTCTTGAATTCGATTTCGCTACCGTAGTAGAGACATGGGATTCCACGGAATGTGAACATGAGCGATAGGTTTTCTGCCCACACATCCTGTGGCTGTGCAAATCGTTGGTCTTCGGGTGCATGGTCGGGTGCGTAGTCGTGAGAATCGACATACACCACGTTGTATCGCGAGTCGTTGTAGTATTTATCCTCGGCGAGAGCGGTGCCATAGGCTCCCGATGCCGTTTTGAAGTTCCAATGCATCGGGAAATCGATTACACTAAGACCCGAATAACGTGAATAGTCGGGTGCGTGGTATTCGTTTCCGTTGAGGAATGCATTGGTGGAGGTGGGTTGCGATGACTCTTTGCCAGAATTGTCATTGTATAGGGCAGCGCATGACAACTGATTGACATGAGTGAACGCTGTGGATTCAAAAATTGTGAGGTCGTCGAAACTTGTAGGGTCGTTGTCCCAAGCGTAGTCAACCGATTCTTTCCAGGTGTAGAAAGGAGTGGAGATAGCCGGTTGTCCGCGATACCAGTGGGTGCTGAAGCGGGTGCAAATCTCGGCAAACATGAAAAATTCGGGCTTGCCCATTTTCTTTGCAACATCGAGGAACGCATCGTTGAGCACCTTGTTGAAAACAAGACGCGACATGTGTCGTCCGGTGTCAACACGGAAGCCATCGACACCCATTTCGATGAATTTGCTGTAGGACTCGACGATGTGGTTGAGCACAGCGGGATTCTCGGTGTTGAGATCGACACAATCGCCGGCAATCTGCATCCATTGGCAAGTGAGGTCGTCCCAGTTGCCATGGCCGAAGTGGTGCCAATAGTTGTGAGTGTCGTGATTCTTTCCATCGGTATTCTTCATCTGCGCCAAGCGAGCCTGATATTGGTCGCCCGAAGCGAGGTCGAAATAACTTTCGGTGAGACGGCTGTTGGGGTGGAGTTTCATGCTCGCATCGATGTCGCCAAGGTCGGCAGACTCATCTTTAGTGAACATCGGGCAGAGAGTTTCCTCGCCGAAATTGCCGGTGTGGTTGAACACCACATCGAGGATGAGTTTCATGTCGTGTGCGTGAACAGCGTCGATAAGTTCTTGGAATCCGACATTTTCGGAGAGATAGCGGCAATCCACTTTCTTGAAATTCATGGCGTGATAGCCGTGATAGTCGTAACCGCTGGCATTCTCGACCACCGGTGTAATCCACACTGAGGTGAATCCGAGTGCTTTGATGTAGTCGAGTTTCTCGATGAGACCTTTGAAATCGCCGCGCCATGCAGGGTCTCCGGTGTTGTAAGACTTGCCGTCCCAGCATTGCACGTTGTTCGACTTGTCGCCATCGAAAAAACGAGTGGTCATTACAAAATAGATGCTTTCATCCATGAAATTGGTGCGACTCGGGAACGCGGTTGCGCGAGCCGGTTGCACAGAGCATACAAGGGCAAGAATGATGCCCAAACAGGTTAATGATTTTTGAAATAAGTGATACA
This sequence comes from Muribaculaceae bacterium, assembly GCA_051878395.1. Lineage (GTDB taxonomy): Bacteria > Bacteroidota > Bacteroidia > Bacteroidales > Muribaculaceae > W0P31-042. The sequence continues at coordinate 2,693 of JBJEKB010000026.1, read as the reverse complement.
TAGATTTATAAAATAATTATTTAATTAGGGTTTTTGCTGTTATTCGTTTTCCCGGCAACGAGAGGGTGACGAAATAGAAGCCTGTCGAGGCAAATTTTGCATCGATAGCCATCCGGTTATCACCTTGTGCGATTTTTACTATTTGCGAGGTAACGAGTGCGCCGGTAGCCGAATACATCGAGATAACGGCGTCGCAATCGATGTCGGAATTATAGTTTGCAATGACAGTTTCTCCCTCGACCCAAACGGCGATTGTTTCTTGAGGATTGGCTGTCGAAACAGTCTCAACACCGCTGCCGGTGGCATAAACCGCCTTGAAATCGCGCACTGCAATGCTTTTGCCTGTCCCGCGCTTGCCGGTGTCGAACGACAGGCGCAACATGTTGAGGGTGAGCGGATAGGCATAGTAGGGGAGGGGCTCGTCTTTGGTGCCGAGCAGTGTGTTGATTACGCTCCCTTGAGAAAAATCGAGGGTGCGAGTCACTTTATTGCCTTGAGCATCTTCGTATATAAAATATGAGCTTTTAATGGTTGCCTCCGGGTCGCTGATTTCGAGCGATACCGATTCCGGGAGTCCGAACATCTTCTTTTTGAGGTTGATGTCGAGATTGGAAATGCGGCTGCCGGTGATGTCGAAGTTGATAGCCGTGCCGTCGGTCCACCCGTCGGGAAGGGGAGAGGAATTGAATGCTACGTTTGCCACACCCGATGTGGAAGTGGAGTAGGTTTCGGGATTGGCGAAGTTTTCGATAATCCATGGCGATTCGCTCATCTCAACTGCGACATCTATAGAGATGGCGACATCGGCGAAGCGCCCCTCGATGGTGGTTGTGCCGTTGCTGTCGGCATAAAGGATGCCGTCGGTGATGTGGCATACCTCGGGATTTGCCACCGTCCACTCAAATGCAAGCGGACTGAGCGCAAATGTCTCTGTTTCGGTTTTGCCATCGATTTCGATGAGGGGAGAGTGGTTGCGGTCGATTGAGATTGCCGCATAGCGAGGCGACACATCGTTTACACCAATAGTGGTAACGGGGATTTCGGCTTTGAGTCCATCTTTTTCGGCAATAATTATGCCTGTAAGCCCCTCGGTGCCCGAATGGAAAATGCCTTGGTTATCGACATATCCGAGCGAACTCGGTTCGCAAGAGAAAGGGCACCCCTTGAGGTCCTTGTCGAGTACCTCGTCGTATTCGTTGAACGCCATCACTCGCAACGGGGTGATTGCAATCACCGAAGTGTTGATTGCCGATTTGCTGAAAGCGATGCGGGCTGTTGTAGAAGACTCGGGAGCGAGCGACACCGCGAGCATGGCATCTTCGACCGGGCGCACACTGCCGCGACCCGGGAGGTTGAGCATTTCGCCGTCGATAGCAATGGCGGCACTGCCTCCGCTGTCGAAATTCACGATGTCCCAAGAGCCGCGATTTACCATCCAACTGCACAAATCCACGCAATTCACGGCGCTGCTTTGTGTTGACATCTCGTTGAGGGCAATATAAAGTTTGGTTTTGTCTTGCGATAGTCCGGCGAGGACATGTGAAGAAGTTTCATATTCGCGTCCGTTCTCAAAATCGTTGTATTCGCCATCGTGGAACACACCGTCGTGCACAAGGCTCGGATAGCCGTGGAATGCATTGACAATGTTTTCGGGGATGTTGCCCCACTTGGCAGCGGTGAAACGCTGCACCACCTTCACCTCGTTGCCGACTGTGAGCGGAGTGGCGTTGAATGTGGTTATCGCATCGTTGCGAAGATAAAGTACGTAACGGCCGTTGGCGGTTTGTATGGGAGAATCGCTCACCTCGAGCACCTTGCAAGGTATTGGAGCGCCGTTGACAGTCCACTCGCCGAGAGGCTGCAAGGCGATGTATTTGCCGTCATCTACGAGTGTGCGGCTATTCATGCGGTTGAATAGGATGCAATTACCTGTGAGAGGAGTAATGGCATCGGAGTTATAGCAGGAAATGTCGAGCGAGAGTCCATTGTCGGCAGTAATCTTGGTCTCGACGGCAGAATGGGCAAAAATCTCAGCCTTTCCATCCTTGGTAAAAGCGAGTAGAGAGCGAGCAAAATCGCGGCGCCAGGTAAATTCGCCGTCGCTGATGTTGATTCCGATGCAGATGCCCATATCGTAACTGAAAAAGTCGTGATTCCAAGCCACTTTCACTTGATGCCCCGGGCGTGAACACTCCTTATAGAAAGTGGGTAGGTCCCAGCGAAGCACATCCGGCACCTGATTGCGGCTTTGCACTTGTTCAATCTTGTTGTAAGGGTTGGTGAGATCGACTTCGGTGAACCAGATGAGCAAAGGCTTCTTGGGGTAGTAATACTTTGTATATTTGATTCCGGGACCGACAGTATAGGATTCGATTTCTTCCACAGGTCCCCAGTTGGGTTCGGCGATAACATCGGCTGCAACCGCAGATGCAGCAACAGGGAAAAGTAGAGAGGCAATAGCAAAAGCTGTCAAGCCTAATTTCATAATTCAGGGTTTTAGGTAATAAATTGTGTTTCTTTTGCAAAGATAGTGCAAACGAGATGAATATCAAAATATTTGGAAAGAAAAAGAGTTTATGCTTGATTAAGATAGACGGATAAAATAGGCGGCACCTCAGCGATGCAAATGAAAATCTTGGGCTTTTAATTTGGAATCGCGTTCGGTTTGCACTATCTTTAGATAAAATAGGCGG
>JBJEKB010000025.1:0-5664 GCA_051878395.1 Muribaculaceae bacterium | reverse complement strand
CATATAAAACTCAACCCAACGCTGTGGTGGAAGACCTCCTCAAGCGCCTCCCCGGTGTCGAAATCGACAGCGATGGGAAAATCACCTCGCAGGGGAAGGAAGTTACCAAAATCCTTCTCGACGGCAAGGAGTTTTTCGCCGACGACCCGAAGGTGGCTACCAAGAACATCCCGGTGGAGATGATCGACAAGTTGCAGGTGGTTGACCGCAAGAGCGACCTCGCCCGCACTACCGGTGTCGATGACGGTGAAGACGAAACCGTTATCAATCTCACCATCAAGAAGGGGATGAACAACGGCTGGTTTGGCACCGTGAGCGCCGGTTATGGCACCGACGACCGCTATGAGGTGAACACCATGATTAACCACTTCCGCGACGGCAACCAATTTACCATTCTCGGCGGCTTCAACAACACCAACAACCTCGGTTTCACCGATGGCAACGGCAACCGCTTCCGCCGTTTTGGCGGCAACAGCGGTGTGAACACCTCGCAGAGCCTCGGCTTCAACTTCAACGTGGGCAAAGGGGACTATTTCCGCGTGGGTGGTGATATTATGTATTCTCACAGCGACCGCAACACCCTCCAGCGCATCGACCGCACATATCTCTTCACCGATTCCACTTCGCATTACTTCTCCAATTCCGATGCCAACGACAACGGGCACAACCTTCGCGCCGATTTCCGCTTGAAGTGGGAAATCGACTCCTTCAACACTTTCGAGTTCCGCCCCAATTTCTCATACAATGTCAACGACTCCCGCAAGACCGAAATCTCGGAGACTCGCGCCGGTGGTAGCCGCGAAGGTGAGCTGGTGAACCAGAGCACCAACCGCTACATGTCGAGCGGCAAGAGTTTCGAGTTTGGCGGTATGCTCCTCTATAATCACAAGTTCCGCAGCCGTCCCGGCAGGGCGTTCAGCATCCACGTTCGCTACAACACCAGCAATGTGCCCGAGGATGGTACCACCTACACCCTCAACAAGTATTTCCTCACAGGTGATGGCGAAGACGAGCTCACCGACCAGATTTTCGATAACCGCACTTGGAGCAATTCTATCAACACCCGCGTTACATGGACCGAGCCTATCGGCAACCCTAAGAACGCGCGTTATTTCCAGATTGCCTACACGCTCAACTATCGCTGGAACAATGCCGATGATCTCCTCTACGACCGCATCGGCACCGGAACCGGCAACGACAACAGCACTTCGCAGTCGCCGCTGCTCAATCCGCTGCTCATGTCGTCGGAGCAACGCAATCTGCTCGTGAGCGCCTTCGGTCCCGCTATCCTCTACGATGCCGAGTTGCAACGTGCCGTGGTGGGCGATGATTACGAGTTTAACCCCGACCTCAGCAACCGCTTCCGCAACGATTTCATGTCGCAACGCATCCAGGTGGGCTACAAGCAAGTGCGCTCCAACTATAATCTCGACCTCGGTGTGCAAGTGAGTCCGTCGATGTCGAAGAGCGAGAATCTTATCACCGACGCCAAGAGCATCCCTGTTCGCTGGGTGTGGAACGTGGCTCCTTATCTCCGTTTCCGCTACAAATTCAGCAAAACACGCTCGTTGCAAGCCAATTACCGCGCGCGCTCGTCGCAGCCATCGATGACTCAGTTGCAACCGGTCCCCGATGTCTCCAACCCGCTCCGCATCGTCATCGGTAACCCCAATTTGAAGCCCACGTTCACCAACTACATCGATGTGAGATACAACGACTTCAACCAGGAGGCGCAACGTAGCATCATGGCGAATTTCCGCGCCGAGTTTGCTTCCAACAGCATCATCAACAAGACCACATACGACCCCAACACCGGCGGCCAGACCACTACCTACGAGAATATCAACGGTGTGTGGAACGTAATGGGTATGAACATGGTTAGTTTCCCGCTACGCAACCGCCACTGGCAGTTCTCCAACCACTTCTTCGGGCGCTACAACGTGTCGAAGGGTTACATCAACAGCACACTCAACCGCAACGGAACCCTCAATGTCAACGAGTCGGTGGGCATGGCGTTCCGCACCGACGCTCTCGAACTCGAATTGCGTCCCTACTACGGACTCACCGCGATGTTCAACACCGTGAAAACCGCCAATCAAGACCTTGTGCACCGCTACGGTGGCAATTTCTACGGCAGTTACTACTTCCCGTTTGGCGTCTCTATCAACACCGACCTCACTTTCAGCGGCACCAAGGGCTACTCCGAGGGCTACGACAACAACCAGTGGCTCTGGAACGCCTCAATCTCCTATCAGTTCCTCAAGGGGAAGGCTGCCACCATCGCGCTCAAGGTGTATGACCTCTTGAAGATGAAGCAGAGCATCTGGCGCACCACATCGGCTGAGTATTTCCAGGATACCGAGTACAATTCCATCACTCGCTATTTCATGGTTACATTCACATACAAATTCAACACCTTCGGCGGAGGCAAGATTCCCGACAATCCCAACGGCGACTTTATGCATCGCGGCGGTCCCGGCGGTATGCGCCCTCCGCGCAGGTAATCCTTTCTATCAACTCAAAAACAAACAAATATGACCACCTTGAAAAAACTACATCATCGAAACACAAAACACTCCATAGAACATGGCTTTGCGTCGGTAGCTCTTTGGCTCCCGGCGCTCATGCTGTTGTTTCCGCTCCACTCTTTTGCCTCGCGCAATGCCGACATCGACTCTCTTATCACAAGTTTTGACCGCGCTCCCGGCATCGCTACCGCCAACCGCTTTTTCCGCCTCCTCGACCGCGAGCAGTTCTCCGAAGAGCCAATCAACTTCAAGCCCGACACCCCAGCCGATTCGGTGAACAAGGTGTTCTGGTATTGGGCTGCCGAGTGGCTCTACGACAATCAGGAATACGCCTCGGCGCGCGATTACGCGCTGCGTGCGCTTCCGCTGTTTCGCTATCCCAACGAAGATAAGGCGTATTGCCTCAATCTCCTCGGTGTGGCGTCGGTGCGCCTCGGCAATTTCGGCGACGCTGTTACCTACGCCAAGCACGCTCTCGACATTTTCATGCTTTTGGGCAATGCCGACGACATCTCATCGGCTATGAACACCCTCGCCGGCACCTATATGGCTGCCGGACAGCCGCAGAATGCCGAGCAATACATCCTCCAAGGGCTGGAGTATGCCGACCGCGCCAATAATCCCCGGCGGAAGGCGATTCTGCTCGGAATGGCTTCGGAGGTGTATCTCCGCCTCGACCAAAACGACAAGTCGCTCGATTACGCTTCGCGTGCCTATTCGCTCGACTCCCTGATGGGCAATACCGGGCGGCTCCCGGTGCGCCTGTCGATGAAAGCCGCCGCGCTCGATGCGCTCGGCAGGGTCAACGATGCCCGCAGCGCCTACAATCTCGCCATCGAGGGGCTACGTGCCACCGGCAACAAGCAATCGCTTGCCATCACGCTCAACAAACTCGGTTTTCTCCTGCAGAAAAACGGGCAATCTGCCGAGGCTGTTGACTGCTTCAACGAGGCTCGCGAGCTGTTTTCGTCGCTCGGCGACCTCTACAACCTGGTGATGTCGCAAAAGGGGCTTTACGAGAGTTACTGGAAGATTAATCCCGACAGCGCACGCATTGCCCTCGACCGCTTCAACCAACTCAAGGATTCGCTCTATAGCAATGCCACTGCCGACGCTCTCGCCAAATACCATGCCGCTTTCGACAACGACCGCCTCAAAGCCGAAAACGAGGCTCTGCAGCGCAACAACTACATCGGCATTGCCATCGCCGTCATCATCCTGCTGGTGGTTATCGCTGTGGCGTTGTGGTGCATGGCTGCCATCAGGAGCCGCCACCGCCGCGAGATGCTCGAGATGCTCGCCATGATTAAGCGCTCCGAAAACGCTCCCGAAACCTCCTCCGAATCCGAGTCACTCTCCCCCGAGGCTTCGTTCCTGCAGCAAGTGGTCGATTTGGTCGAGGATGGCATCGAAAACGACATCTCTCGCTGCAGCGTGGCTTTCATCGCCAAGCAACTTTCAATCAGTGAGCAAACTTTCCGCCGCCGTGTGCGCGAAGCCACCGGGCAGTCGCCCAAAACATTCATCTCGGCTATCGTCATGGAGCGCGCCGCGCGTATGCTCTCCGACACCCCCGAAATCCCGGTTGCCGACATCGCCGCCAAGTTTGGCTTCGAGGATGCGAGCGGTTTCACTCACGCTTTCAAGCGCGTTTTCGGCTGCACGCCCACCCAATATCGCAGCAATCACATCTAATCCTCACATCCGGCTTTCCCGGGCGTTTTATGGGCGTTTTTCACCCATAAAACGGCATTTTGTAAGAAATAATCAAAATCTTGTAAGTTTTTCACAATTGTTTTTGCATTGATTATCACTATCTTTGCAAAAATCGGTAATAATACCATTCACACTAATCTCTCGAAACAACAATTTAATATATACAAATCATGGTAACAAAATTTTCTTTTTCATTAAGACGATCGGCATGGCTATTGGCTTTGTTGATTATCACCTCGGCATTGCCCGCCTTTGCCGACACACCACCGCTCTACATTTATGAACTACATGAATCGGGTGAGGGGTACATATTTAAAGCAAACGATATTTATTATGGTCCGGAACACTACGGCGGAGTGCTCGAAGTGCCCGCCACATACAATGATCTTCCTATTGTAGGAGTGTATGGATTTGGCAACTGTACCAAAATTACCGCTGTCAAATTCCCAAGCACCGTTAAATACATCTATAGTTTTGAAGGTTGCACAGGTCTCACTGAAATCACTCTTCCCGAGGACGCAGAAGAAATTGTATCCTTTAAAGGATGTACCAATCTCGCAGAAGTGAACATGAACAGCAAACTTGTAAAAATCGACGTGAGTGGTTTTGAGGGATGTACAAGCCTCAAGTCTATCGTGTTGCCAAAAACTTTACGGTATCTTGGTTCCGGGGCATTCAAGGGCTGTACTGCTCTCGAATCCGTTACATTTGAAGACGGCATAGATTTCTTCTATGATGGCGCGTACAGATTTGGAACAAATGTTTTTGATGGTTGCACAAACCTCAGCTATGTGCTCTTGCCTGAAACTACTACTGATGGTGTATATTTTGACATCCCGTCGGGGACATTCACAGATTGCACAAGCCTCAAGTCGATTGTGTTCCCCTCTAATTTGAACAGTATCAAAAGTAAAGCGTTCTTGCGCTCCGGTCTCGAAAGCCTTGACTTTACCACAACTACAAATACGGTATATTTGATTGGTGATTACACCTTTGCCGGCTGTAAAAGTCTTAAAAGCGTTACAGCCAATGGCAGTGTGGCGATGCAATATTCCTATCAGTTTCTAAACTGCACCGCTCTCGAAACAGTTGATTTTGGTGGCTCCACCGGTAACTACGCAAATCTTGGCTATGCTGCTTTTAAGGGATGCACAGGCTTGAAATCTTTCAAAGTTTATAGCCTTGAGAATTTGCCCGACAGTGTTTTCGCCGGTTGTACCAGCCTCACCGAGTTTGCTCCCAAGTATGGCACGGCTCCAACAATGGGTACAGGATGCTTTGCCGGTTGCACAAGCCTTGAAACAATGAATTTCACTCAGAATCAAATTACGGCAATTAGCTATGGCGCTTTCTCGGGTTGTACCTCTTTGAAGAGTTTCTACTTCCCTTCAAGAATTACCTCTATTGGCAAAGAAAGTTT
>JBJEKB010000024.1:0-5673 GCA_051878395.1 Muribaculaceae bacterium | reverse complement strand
TGTCGTTGATAGAGATTGTAATGGGCACATCTATGCTCATCTGTTCATACACTACAAAATATGCGCTTCCTACGCTCATAGATTGGCTTCCGTCGCTTGACACAATGGAACAATTAATGCGCCCTTCGATTGGCATATCGGAAGGATTGTCGATGGGGACGCCGATGTTGTATTTCTTGAAATAGGCGATTTTTGCCGGCACTTCTATCTCCTTCGCCACCTTCACTTTTGTGGTGTTGTAGATTACATTGGTGAATGTCGCTTTTCCTTCTTTTATAGAGAGGTTGAGCCATTTCTTGTAGCCATACACTGCGATGGTTTGCGGCTCCATCATCTCGCCTGTCTCGTGGTTTTTGTATTCGCCCACCGGCAATATCTTGTATTCGCCGTCGGCAATGCCTGTGAGTGTGCCGGCAGCAATTTCAAAGTCGGGAATCTTGATGTCCATGTCCTGGTAATCCGAACACAGCTCCTTTTGTGTTACCGGCAAGGTGGATAGGCTCTTGATATACTTGCCATCCTGCGAGGCGAGCATTAGATGAACATTTCCCTCGTAACTTCTCGTTGAAGCGAATGCCAATCCGTGTAATGTAACTTTTTGCGACTCATTGATGTCGATGGCAACGCCTGAGTTTTCAACATCCAGTCCGGAATAGTCAATCCCCTTGTGTCCAAGGTCGTAAAGGCATATAAGCTGCTTATTATACACCTTACATGAGAATGGTTTGCGAGGATGGATTGTGGTGAAATTCTGCATACAGGAGTAGAACCGATTGGGGCGAGTGGTTGGCACAAAGAAGCAGAGGTTATAGAATCCGTCAGCCTCGCCGTTCCAACCCCAGTTGATGTGCAAGTAGGAATTGGAATCATATCCATCGACAACGTATGCGTGTCCTCCACCCGAATTGGAGGCGAGAGGTGCCTGTCCGGTGAAAAGCACAGGATAACCGTTGTCGAGTTCTTTCTTCAACATATCCAACCATTCCGCGGTGGAGTATTTGTAATGGGGATACACGCAGGCATCGTAGCCGAGGTGCTCTGAAAGTCCGGCAGCGGCATCGGCGTCATAAGAACTACTCTCGTGGGTGGTGTATTGCACTCTTGCGGCATATCCGCAATCGCGCATCAATGTAGCCACGGCGTCTTTTTGGACGTCGTTCCAATTCGGCTTACCGTCAACGAGGGTGTATGTGGCGAGCATGTTGTCCCAATCGTAGGTCGATTGCGAAAAATCGTGGTTGATTACCCCCACTTTGTTGGGGTCGTCGCTGTCATTCAATCCGTAATAAGATTCGTAGGTGATAGTGCCGTATCCTTTCTCGGGCCAGCGGTGGTAATTCATAATTTGAGCCATCGCAGTGGCTACACAGCAGGTGTAAACATCCTTTGCGGGGCACTTGTCGTTATACGGCGTGAGTTGATACCATTGTGTCTTGACAAGCGCATCCACCACAGGGGTTGCCTCTTTTGTCTCGGCTGCTCGTGCGGCGGTTTCGGGCACCGCAGCCACCGCTGCAGCCACTTCGTCGAGCCAAGCGGCAAGTGCCGGAGGCATATTTGAGGCATCGATGCTGCCATGGGGTGAATATCCGAGCAACGGGGCAATGCGGTCGTCGCCGGCGATGATGGCAAATCCCTGTTTATGGGCTGCGTTGAATAGATAATATGGCATCGCCTCGTCATTGGTGACCGACTTGGAGCGTAATTCAGCGCCACGTTCCACTGTGATGTAACGCCCGGCAATAGCCTCAGCCTCGGCGCGCGAAATCGGAGCCGAGAAGGTGGGAAGATACGATAGGCAACATATTATTGCCAAAAACAAACTTTTTCTCATAATATTAAGTGTTTGATTATTTTACTATTACTTTACTTACAGAGCCATCGCTCTTTTTCACTATGTTTATCCCTTTTTCGGGAGCAAAAATGCGCACACCCATAGCGTTGTAGCGCTCAACCTCCACGGCTTCGTTTTCGGTGATGCCGTTCACTCCGGTGCCACTCACAAAATGCACCACAAATGAAGATTTATCCTCCGGTTGGGCGGGTAAAAATTCCCCTGTTAACGGGTCGGCATACATAATGCGGATTGTTACTTGGTCTTTGCCTACGCACACCGATTTTTGGTCGAGGAAGTCTAAGTGCGACTCGTATATGCCATTGACCGACACATTGGTTTCTCCCGAGATGCTCCCCTCGACAGCCCATGCCATGCGCATCTTTTGCGGTGGTGCGGTGCAGCCTGTCGGTTCCCAATCCACTTTGAGGATATATGAGTCGAAACTGTTGCGCGGAAATTCAAAATTGTTGATGTCGAGATATTCCTTGGTGCTGCTATTTCTCACGAGTATCTCCTTGACGGTGGCTACAGGATAACTATTCTCTTTATCGATTACGACATTGAATTGTGCCGGCTCGAAATCGTATTTGAGGGTGGAATTGTCCTCCGATTCATACTCTATTTTCACTGTGTATTTCCCCTCTTTCATAGTTGTTGCATTAAATGCGTAGGTGCAATTGAGCACCGGTGCCGTGTGGGCGTATATCGACACGGGGATATACGAGAATTGAATGTTGTCGGTGCCGTTTTCGTGGCACGCATTCAGTCGCAAAGTGCCGTAGGAGTCGAAATCGGTGTTGTTTTCGAGTGCGAGAGATGCCTGGTGGGTGCTGAATAATGCAACTTCTGCCGGAAATTCCAACGGTTTGACTATTTCGATGGTGGCAGGCGACGAAACTGCATTTTTCATTGTCATTTTCCCAGATTTCACGGCTACATCGATATGGTCGCTATTCCCCATCACAGCCACCTTGAGCGGGTCGAAATATTTCCCGGTCTCGCTGTCGAGATATTGGCTTGCCGGAACGATGGTGTAGTTGCCATCCGGCACATCTGCCATTGCGCCTGCCGGAATTGTCGCCAAAGTGAGTGGAATCCACACTTCAGCCATCTCGGCACTCAGCGCCGCTCTCGCAACCTCTTGCGAGAATAATGTTTTCACCGTTTTACCCTCGGCATCGATGAGTTGCAGCAGGAATTTACCTTTGTAGCCTCGGCGAGCGAGAGCACACAGGCGATTCACCACTATTGTAACCTCGGCGTTCACATCCAGCTCTTCCTCCGACTTTTCTGCCATTATGCCGGCTCCGGAGAGTATCATAAACAGTTGCATATCTGCAACTTGTGTGGCGAAAGGCTTGCGAGGGTGGATTGATGTGAAAATCTGCATACACGAGAAGTGGGAAACCGCACCACTATGAACAGGGGCAAAATTGCTGATGTCGTAATAGCCATCGGCTTCGCCGTTCCAACCCCAGTTTACATGCAGATAGGAATTTGAGTCGTAACCATCAACCACAAATGCGTGTCCGCCACCGCCCTCGTTGCCTCCCTGTCCGGTGAAGAGCACCGGGAAGCCGTTGTCGAGTTCGTTTTTAATCAAGGATAGCCATTCGGCTGTGGTGTATGCGTAGTGGGGATACACCTTGGTGTCATATCCGAAATGCTCGCTCAACCCCACGGCGGCATCGGTGTCATAACTTCCACTTTCCACACTGGTGTAGTGCATGAAAGCGGCATGTCCGCAGTCGCGCATCAGTGTGGCAACGGCATTGACTTGGGCTTCATTCCAGTTGTCGATGCCGTTTTCGATCTTGTATGTCGGGAGCATGTTGTCCCAATCATATTTGCTATCGAAATCGAGCGACAAAACGCCAATCGGGTCTCCGCTCTTTCCATCCACCGGAGAAAAGCAGTCATATTTAATAGAGCCTGCGCCCTGCTCGGGCCAGCGGTGATAATTCATGATTTGAGCCATCGCAGTGGCTACACAACCCGTGAATACATTCTCTGCCGGGCACTTTGCGTTGTATGGTGTGAGTTGATACCATTGTGTTTTCACAAGCGCATCCACTACAGGGATAGCAGCCTCTGTCTCGGCTGCTCGGGCGGCAGTTTCGGGCATCGCTGCCACCGCTGCAGCCACTTCGTCGAGCCAAGCGGCGAGTGCCGGGGGCATATTTGAGGCATCAATGCTGCCGCAGTGGGAATATCCGAGCAACGGGGCAACGCGGTCGTCGCCGGCGATGATGGCAAATCCCTCCTCATCGGCTGCGTTAAACAGGTAATATGGCATCGCCTCGTCATTGGTAGCCGACTTGCCGCGCAATTCCGCACCATGCTCCACAGTGATGTATCGCCCGGCAATAGCCTCAGCCTCGGCGCGCGAAATCGGAGCCGCAGAAGTGGTAAAACAAGCAATCGCACAAATCAAAATCGGCAAGACCGATTTAGCTGATAAATATTTCATATATAATAATTATTGATATTTCTGCTTGCAAAGATAACACACCGCAAGAAAAATCCCAAATATTCGCCAAATTTTTTCCCCACGCCGCCGAAGCCACCCCGCCCCCACCCCCACACGCCCGAGCGCCGATGCCGCACCACCCCGAGCGCCGAAGCCGCACCACCTCGCCGCCGGGCGCAGCGCAGCGTCCGCCCCTCCGCCGACAGCGGAGACGATGACCAAAGGCGAGGTAATCCGCCACCCCGGAGGTGGTGGCAGCCGTGCGTAGCCGGGTATTTCGCCGACCGGGGTGTCGGCGACATGCCCGGAGCACAGAGAACACATATATAATTGCCACCCCGGAGGTGGTGGCAGGCTGTCCGCTACACACAGCACCCATCTCCGCTGAAAAAAACGGAGGATACTGGGTCAACCAAGGCAGAGACGATGTCAGCCGAGTGCGAGCGTCAGCGAGCCCCTCCCGAGTGCTCAGAGTGCTCCGACCGCTATACCCACTTGCTGCCACCAGCACCTGCAGGCTTACGCCTGCAATGCCGCGCTGAGCGCTACCAAAGCTCGCTGACGCTCGCCGCCTGCAGGCTCATGCCTGCATCCTGCTACACCGCCACACTTGCGTCCGCCGCGCGCTACTAACGCAGCACCACCGCCACACTCGCCTCTACCGCGCCCAAGCGCGTGCCGCTACACGCCTCCGAAAGCCGCAGCGCGGCGTGCCTGCCCATAACCCCGCTCTTACGCAGTTGAGCGGGGATCAGCACAATAGATAGAAAAATGCGTGCTAAAGGTACGCCCCAAGAATCCACAATGCGTTAAATCCAGGTTAAATCACCAAAATTGTCGCAATCTGCACGCGCCCGCCATCGCCCAATATTATCTTTGCCACAAAAATCAAAAACGCCTATTGACCCTATTGGCCCTATAAAAAAGAGAAGAATGCACTATACCCCGCAGGACATAATCAACGAAAACCTCGAGCGCCGCAAGGCACTCGCCGCCAGCGCGCAAGCCTACGACCCAATCACCGGCGAAGGCTGCACCGGCGAGCGCATCCGCATCAGCCTCGCCGGCGGCGCCCACTATGTCCCAAAGGAAATGCCAATAGACCCAATCCATCCTCTAAAAAACCGCCCAAATTACGATTTCGAATACTGGCTCTCCACAATCAACATCCGCCCCACAACGCTCCAGCGCAACATCATCGCCCAAATCGAAGCCGCCCGCAAAACCAACTACGGCCGCTTCATAATATTCCACTCCGCCGGCGACGAAATCACGAGCCTCCTAAAACTCTACATCAGGTGGCTCGAATTTTGGCGCACCCCAGGCGCAAACTCCCTAATAATGTGCCCCAACACGCAAGAAGCCA
>JBJEKB010000023.1:0-5675 GCA_051878395.1 Muribaculaceae bacterium | reverse complement strand
TCAAACTCGGCAGTGGCTGCGTTCACACCACTGGTGAAGGTCAACTTGGCGATGTTGAGTTTGTCCTTGAGCAAGTCATAGACAATTTTAATCATACCCTCAACGGTCATGGTCTCCTTGGTAACAACCAAGCGACAGTCGGGATAAGCCTTGGCGAGAGGAGTCTCAAATGCCTCGCCCTTCATCTTGTTCTGCGGATGACCGTTTTTTATGCCCTGCTTCTCATATACATCAAGGATTGCGGGCAAGAGCGGGTCGTCCTCGCGCAATACAAGCGCATGGTCGAAGTTTTTGAGCACGTCCCAAGCCACCTTCTGAATTTCGTTGCACGGGAATACCATGTTTACACCTTCGTTGACGGTGTCTTCCACTTCGATGGTCAATGTGCCTGTGTGGCCGTGGAGATACTGGGCTTCACCTTTGAAGCCATAAAAGCGATGTGCATACTGCAGATCTAATGTTGCGATACTTCTCATTTCTTTAGGAATTTTTAGATGTTAGATTATGATTAATGGTAATTTGCACTTGGATTTGTTCGATTTCACTGTCTTTAAAATTGTGGTTGACAAGGTATTGCCTTACGACTTCGGTAAGCCCGCCGTCCTTGAAGTCGGCTATCGACTGCCCGTCGAACAGGTGGTGATGCTCGCCCACAGTTATGTCGTAGTAACTCTTGCCGGTGTCGGGGTGATAAACCACCGATAGCAGGTGCGACTCGACAAACGAGTCGAGAATACGATACACAGTCGATAAATTGACTATGCTATCCTGTGCGGCAACTCGCTCGGCAATCTCTTCGAGCGTGGCATGGCGCAACTCTTGCATCACACCATATACCAATCGACGTTGCGGTGTCGCACGCAAGCCTGCTTCCCTTATTTTCATATCAACAGTTTCCATCGCCACAAAGTTAATGCAAATTTTTCGCAAATGCAAATTTTTCGCAAACAAATCGCAGAATTTCGCTTATCATTTTATTTTTTAATGTCAATACTAAAGGAGAGTGATTTTATAGGAGGCGGAGAAATCGGCACCGGGAGCGAGATGTTGCATCCACTCTTTATCGGCATACTGCCCGGTGTAGTGCTCGCGGTCGCAGCGCCCATACCATGGCTCGATGCACACAAACGGCGCATATTTGCCTCGCGCAGGCGACCACAAACCCACGAGCGGCGCATCAAACGACACGCTCAGATAGGGAGTCTTGTCGCGCGAGAGGAGCGTAACCTCCTGCACTTGGCTGTTTTCGAGGATAATGGCATCGGCATCAAATGTATTGCGGGTTATCTCAATATCGCCGTCGCAGGTGTGGAGAGCGTCGTCGGAACGGTTGAGACACCCCTTCTCACCTATCACCGAGAGGGCGTAGCGATCGGCAGCCGGCGCAAGTCGCATATAGCCTTGATTTTGCGCTTCGGGGTCATAGTCCATGTAATTGAACGCCGGGTGAGCGCCAATCTGGAAGTGCAACACCTCATCGGTCGAAGGGTTCTTCACACGCCACATCACCTCCACGGCGCTTCCCGAGAGGCGATAGCCTATTTCAAGGCGGAAATCGTAAGGATATAGGGCACGTGTGCCTTCGCCGGAAGAGAATGACATCCACAACTCGGCAGACTCATGCGAAACCAGGTCGAAAACGGCATCACGAGCGAAGCCATGCTGGGTGAGGCAATACTTCGAATCGCCGACATGCATTTCGTTGTTCCAAACAGCGCCCACAATCGGGAAAAGCACCGGAGAGCGGCGTTTCCAGTATTCGGGATTTCCTTGCCAGAGAAACTCTCTGCCATCGTTCTTGCGCACAATGCTGTAGAGTTCGGCACCACATTCATTCACATCGACTTTGATATATTCATTCTCGATAGTTTTCATAATATTTTGGTTATTAATTAGTTGAACAATCAATCAAACATCACGCGGGGATTCATCGCCCGGGGAGAACGCCACTCGATGCCCATACGGGCGAGGACCTCACGCTTCACACTCCAATACTCGAAGCAGAAACCCATGCCGCGCGGGACAGAGCGCAATCTGTGAGCACATTCTTTTTCCACATCATAAATCACCTCTTCCCAGCGCGGAGAGCGCTCCACCGGGTCGAAGCGCAAATGCCTGCCATAAGTCTTGCGCCACACTTCGGTGTCAATTTCGGGGTTTACATAGTCGGAAAGGCGCTTCAATTCGGCGCTATTGGCATCGCCGGACGCAATGGAGTGAATAAACTCCCTCACACCGATGCAAAACCGCGGAGTGTCGAGTTCGTTACACACCTCAAGCATATTTTCGAGCAACGACGCTCGCTCGGCGGGAGTTGAATACTCCCCTTCCAGCACCTCGGGCAATCGATTTTTCATGATGTCGAAAGCCTCGGCAGCAAGCGGGATATTTTTCCACAAGTCGCCTGCGCTATTGTAGTTAGCCACCATTTCTCGAAACAGAGCGGCAAGTCGAGCAATCTCTTTTGAATAGTCCATTGAGAAAAATTGAGTATCTGGTTACATCTACAAAGATAATAAAATTTTGGCGACAATGCAAATAAATAATTACTATCTTTTGGTATTGCGTTCGGTTTGCACTATCTTTAGATAAAATAGGCTACACTCGGGAATGCAAAATTAAAAACTGCGTTTTTATTTTGACATTCCTCTCGTTTGCACTATCTTTGCAATAGAATATTAATTATGCGATTGGATATGAAAAAACAAATCCTAAAAATCACAGGAATTTTAAGCCTGTTTATTCTATTATTCTCATGTAAGGACGATGAGCCGCAAGCCTTCGCCCACGAAAGCGATAACTACGTTGGCAACCAGCGCATTATATCGCTGTCATTGGGTATGGACGAGTATAACAATGCCTCGTTCAAACTTGCCATAAGTACGCCCGAAGGCACTACGATAACACGTACAGGCTCCCACCGCCGAATAGATGGCGAATCCATCCTGACCCTCGACAGCGGATTAAAAGATGGGGAATATCGCCTCCTATATCTGCTTTCGCCGGTTGTCGATAGCGAAAAAGGGGACACCGTGTGGGATGAATACGGACTCGGATGCCGCATCAGAGTGAAGAATGATGGCTCCCACACCGAAATCCTCGACGTGTATAACAGCGATTTCCGCTTGTTTGGCAGCGGCACCGCCAAAGACCCCTTCGCCATCTCGAGTGGAGATGACCTAAAGAAGATTAGAAATATCGCCAACGACCAAAGGACAAACAAGTTGCTATTTGCCACTACGCAATTTGTTCAAACCTGCGACATCGGCCTCGATCAGGCATCATGGAAAGCCGATAAAGATTATGGTTGGATGCCTATCGGCAACCTCAACACCACCCCATTCCGCGGCATCTACAACGGAAACGGATATGAAATCTACGACATGTGGATAAATCGTAAAAATTCCGGCGGACTTGGGTTGTTTGGCTATGCCGATGAGGCTACATTCCGCAATATAAAAATGGTGAATCCCACCATCGAAGGCTGTTTTGCAACAGGCACCATTCTGGGCGCAGTAGTAAAAAAAGGGAACAAACGCACAAAGACCAATATCATCAACTGCACAACCATAGGCGGTCGCGTATCGGCACCAACCGGCAGTGTAGCCATCGGCGGCATCGTGGGACTTGTTGACCTTGAGAGCAAAGCGGTGATTGACGGATGCACCAACGTAAGCACTGCCGTAGCCGGCTCCTACGGCGTGGGCGGCATCGTCGGCGCAGCATCGTTATTCTCCTATACCTCGATACAAGGGAGCAAAAACAGCGCCGACATTAAATCGGAATATACAGGATGTGGCGGCATCATCGGCACATGCGACACACTTATGGTGATGTCTTGCGAAAATGAAGGCAAGATAATGGGCTCAACCGCCTATTCGAGTTCCGACAAGGAAAACGCCGGAATCGGAACCGGCGGCATTGCCGGTGGTTCGGGCATGTCGTATTTCTACACCTCACGAAACTACGGAGAGGTGAGCGGATACACCGGAGTGGGCGGTATTCTCGGCAGCACTTGCGTGTCGGCAGACCAGGGCTACTTCAACAATGCAGGATTCCGCTCGTGCAGCAATCACGGCAATGTATCGGGAGAGACATCTGTTGGAGGAATATGCGGCGAGGCTCAAATGGGCTGCTTTGCGGTGTATAACGAAGGTGAAGTAACCGCAAGTGCAAATAGCGCCATTGTAGGAGGCATCGCCGGAAACACCTCGGTGGCTGTAATCCACAACACGCTGAACGCCGGGAATGTGAAAGCCGATAATGGCGACTGTGTTGGCGGATTGGTAGGCAAATCGACATGGGGAACATTTTTCGCATCGCAAAACCTTGCCGATGTAAACACTTCTGCCAACTATGCAGCCGGAATTGTCGCTCTTGCCGGTAACCAAACCATCATGAACTACTGCTGCAATGCAGGCAAAATCTCCAATAGCGCCAATGGCGTTACCGGTGGCATTGTGGGCGAATTGGGCGACCCGCGCGAGTGGACTACAATGAACACCATCAACTGCATCATTGGAGCGGTTGAATGTGTGCTCGGTATCGCAGGTCCGGTTATCGCCTGCACCGGCGAGGCACTAAAAGAGGGAGGTGCACTCGCAAAAATGTTAACAAATAATCTGTCGAGATGGGAGAAAGTGCACAAAGTAGCTCATATTATTGAGTTTGGATTTGATATTAGTACCCTCGCCTACGACTGGACAACCAAGATTATAGGCTGGGCAAGCTCCCCCGAAGAACTTGAGGCATTAAGAGTGGAAATCACAAAGAAAGCCGAGGAAATCGACTCCGAGACAAAATCGGATATGAAACACCTGAGAAGCACCATGATGCTTCCCAAAGGGCTATATTCAAGCCTCAATGCAGGCACTGCGACACAATATTACGACAACCTCAACTCGGTGCTTTCATACGTAGAAAAATCTTCCGACAATTCGGAAAATGTCAACTTCAATCTCAACTACGAGCGCGAATCGCGTATAGAAGAGGTGGAAGAGCAGAAAAAGGTGTATGAAATTGTGCACCAAACAATCGGTACTGCGTGCCTCGTAATATCCACGGCAGCATTTGTCGTAGGAACTGCCGCAGGAGCTGTTACCGGAGGTGCTTCGGTAGCCATTGCCGCAGCCGTAGTGGGAGGTGTAACCACCTTCACCGGAGGTGTGAATGCGATAGTCGAGAATTGCGACGACTACCAGCCAAATGCGGCAACGGTTACACAGTGTGTAAATCTCGGCAACGTGGCTGCCGATAATTGCAAGAATCCGGGCGGCATCGCCGGACACTTCCAGCAATTCTGCCAGATTACCGACTGTCTTAATATCGGAGAATACTCCGGCAGCAAAACAGAGGGCGCAGGTATTGTGGGAGAATCCGACTCGGAGAGCGAAATCCTACGCTGCCTTAATGTGGGCAACAAATGGAAACTTCCGATTTACTCCGACAATGGTGAGGCTTGTACATTTGATAAAAATTACTATTTCGAGACTACCAGCCCCGGCATTGACTACACCTTTGATCAAGGCAAATGGCTCACACTCGATGAACTTTGCAAAACTTCATCCTACAAAGATTGGAACTTCAGCGGCGACAACGCACTTTGGAAGATCGAAGAGCAAAGCGGCTACTTTCCTGTTCCGAATCACTCTAAAATGGAGGAAGATGATTAATAA
>JBJEKB010000022.1:0-5694 GCA_051878395.1 Muribaculaceae bacterium | reverse complement strand
ATGGGAATAGATTTGAGCGCCAATTTCCATTATCGAAACCACTCTATATTCTTGAGTGGCGCATTCCAGGACGACAGAAATCTCACCAATCCTGACGGAGATGATTATTGCGATTTTATCGCATATTCTCCTCGCTGGACATGTAGTGCCATCTATTCTTTTGATTGGAAGAACATTTCGGGCTCGATTTCATATATGTTTGTTGACAAGCGATATTGGACAGCCGAAAATGCGATTGAAGACCCTCTTGATGCCTATATGTGTGTCGATTGCAAGGTGTCATATCGTTTTTATAAATTTACCGCTGAATTGGAGTGTCAGAACATCTTCGACAAGCCCTACGAGATGATTCAGCGCTGGCCGATGCCGGGCCGTCGATTCTTGGCTACTATTAAATTCAATTTATAAATAATTTTAATCATGAAAAAATTTCTCTTTTTCATGGTGGCAGCCTTATTATTGGGTTGCGCCATGGCTCAGGCAGATGAGGTGAAAGACAACCTCATAGTGTGTAACGAAGGTAATTGGCAGAGCGACAACGGACAATTATCCTATTATGATGCCACAACCGGTACCCTCACCAATCAATGGTTTCGCAGTGTGAATAGCAAGAAACTTGGAGACACTCCAAATGATATCTTGCAGATTAACGACGACCTTATTGCAATATGCGTGAATTGGTCGAATATCATCCAGTTCATCAACAAAAAAGGAGAGGATATGGGTGCTACCGAAGATATTCCCAACAACCGCCGTATGTGCTCGGATGGCAAGTATCTTTATGTAACATCTTATGCCCATAATTGTGGCACTACTACCTTTACAAAAGGTTATGTGGCTAAAATCGCTATAGATACCAAGAAAATCGTTGCCACTTGCGAGGTGGGATGGGAACCCGAAGGTATTAGATATTACAAAGGAAGACTCTATGTCGCTAACACCGGCGGATACTCTTTCTCCGAAAGTCACGACTACGAAACCACCGTTCAAGTGTTGGATGCCGATAATATGACATCAATTAAAACAATTGATACCGGTTGCATCAACCTTTATGGCGAGATGTCGCAGGCAGGGCAGTATCTTTGCATCAATTCGGCGGGAGATTATTACTCAGCCACACCGAAAACAGTGATTGTCGATTGCGAAACCGACGAATTCACCGTGTTTGACTTCCCTTGTACATATAATACTACCGATGGTGAACTCTTTTACACCGTGGGAAGTTATTTCTCATACAATACCTTTGAGTATGTATATTATATAAGGACTATCAACCCCAAAACCAAGACTTATGAAGAGGGAATTTATAACGATGTGGTAACATCTGCGATTAAGGATTTGACAAGTCCTTATGAAGTGTATATCTCACCATATACAAAGAACATCTATTTTACCGACGCCGAATCTTATGCGAGCGCCGGAAAACTGTATGGTTACACTCCCGACGGTCAACCGGTTTTCGACCCACAGAAGGTGTATATTAATCCTGCGCATATTCTTGCGATACCCACAAGTCCTTTGTCAACTGTTGGCGATGTTATTGCCGAACCCAATGAAGGTGATGGCGCAATCTATGATGTGTGGGGCCGTCGTGTAGATGAAACTTACAAAGGAATTGTAATACGCAATGGTAAGAAATATTTGCAAAAATAATTCTAAGTAAATTTCTTCATTCTTTAATTTAGGTTTAGGGAGTCGGAGTATATCATCTCTCCGGCTCCCTTTTTACCATTTATTGCTTCTGTTATTTGTTGAAATTGTCATCGATGAAGCGGTAGCGTGCTTCAACGGCGGGGTTGATTTCCTCGTGGCTGTCGAGGTCGATTATCATCACCGGAGCCACTTTTTTGCCATTCACCGGTGTCCATGCCGGGAGGCCGATGCCGTTGGGATCGCCGTTTTTGATAAAGTTGACAAAGAACTTGACAAATACCTCCGAGATTGCGTAATCGTCGGCAGTCCAGGCAAATACAGGGCTGGTGGAGAGGTTGCCCATTTGGTATTCGATATCCACAGCGTGCATTGCACCGGGAGTAGCCGGAGCGGCAGGGGCGTTGTCGTCCTTCTTGCGGATACCGCCGGCAAGACCCGCCTCAACCCCCTTTATAACCATGTCGGGGCGTGGATGGCAATAGCAGTAGCGATACACCGGAGCCTTGCTTGTGGATTGCTGCATATCAATCCATTTCCAAGTTGAGTAGGCGATAAACATGTCTCCGGCAAGCACATAGCCCGGTTTGTCCATGATGTCGGCGTCGGTGTTGATGCCATATTTGGGGAGAATCTCGCTTGCCGGCATCTTAAACCATGCTTCGACAGCGGGAGTGAGGTTTTTGATAGTGGGGGCTTGTCCGCCGAGCCACATAAATGGGGTCATTTCGGTGTTGTTGTTTCCGATGAGGCAAGGCACTTGAGCCTGTTCGCCTGCGCTGTAGATTTCCATCGGCTGTTTGGGCATAAAATAGCCATCGATGTTATACACCGGGAGGCTGTGCACCGCTGCGGCTTTCATAAGTTCTTCTGCCGGAACTTTGCGCATATCGGCGACAGAGTTGTAGCCCATGCTTTTCATCTTCTCCACACCCATTTGCTCTGCCTCTTGGAGTGTAGCCCAACGGTTTTGACCGAGCACCGAGCCGCTCGAGCCCATAGCCTGAGCAATAAGGTCGCGGCTCAATGGCGAAGCCACGAGTGCGCTCACCGACATCGAGCCTGCCGATTCGCCCATGATTGTGATGTGGTCGGGGTCGCCGCCAAATGCTGCGATATTGTCTTTAACCCATTGGATTGCAGCCACCTGGTCGAGAAAACCGTAGTTTCCCGAGCCGTTGTATTCTGTCTCCTTCGAGAGTTCGGGGTGAGTGAAGAATCCGAAGATTCCCTCGCGATAATTGGCGGTGATGGCGATGACGCCATTGCGTGCAAAGGTCATTCCGGCATATCGAGGCTCGCTTCCGCTGCCTGCCATAAGTCCGCCGCCATTGAAATAGATAAACACCGGGAGTTTTTCGTTCCAGGTCTTGGAAGGGGTCCATATATTAAGGTAGAGGCAGTCTTCGCTCATCTCCTTGGTGCCGAACATCATGTCGCCAAACACGTTTTCTTGCATCGGGTTGGGACCAAACTCAACAGCCTTGCGCACGCCGTCCCAATTCTTGAGCGGTTGAGGAGCCTTCCAGCGTAGTTCTCCCACGGGAGCCTCGGCAAACGGCACACCCTTGAATACTTTCACACCCGAGCAGTCGGCGCCTTCGAGCACGCCGTTGGCAGTGCGCACTTGTGTCTCTGTGAGTCCTTCGCGTGAATTAGTTTGAATTTCGGTGGTTTTTCCGCCGCAACTTTGTGCTCCGATTGCGAGGAGAGTCGCAGCGATGGTAAGAAAAGTCTTTTTCATTGTTTTTTTAGATGTTTGTTGTATTGTTAGTTTTGATATGAGGCTATTTTGTGAATAGGCAGGGCTCAACCTTTCGATTGCCCTGCCTTAGAGTGAAATTTTGGTTGAGAGGGGTGTGTGAAATTTTATTTCGATGCAAAGTTACAACAGTTTTTTCTCGATTGTTCCGCGAGTAAGCGATAAAGTAAGTTTGTATAAATTGTTAATAGTTGAATAATAGGTTGTTATCCGAAATTGGCATAACAAAAAAGTAAGTATGTTTTTCTCTATAATTAAGGAAAAATATTTGTTAATTATGCGAGATTTTGATAAAAGTGCAAATCTTGTAAATAATTTTTACTATTTTTGCAGTCGAATAAATCGCAATTATCATATCGACTATTTATTACCATTTTTTCCACATTTTATACATCAAATAAATGCCTTATCGACATTTTTTATCTTTAATTTTGTGTCTATCGTTGCTTGCTGCGACGGCAAGAGCGACAACTTTATCGCTGGAAGACGAGTTTCAACGCCTCGACTCGGTGGTGGAGCTTGCCGACACCTATATTTTGCAGAAACAGTCTGAAATCAATAATATCAAGCGGGGGCTTGCCACGGCAATTACAGCGCAGGAAAGATACATTATCTACGACCATCTTTTCGACACCTACCTCAAATTTGATGCCGATTCGGCTATGCACTATGCCTTCCTTTGTGAGCAGGAGGCTGAGAAAATAGGTACGCGCGAGGCAGTGGTTATGACCGACATCCGTTTTGCCAGCATTTTCATTCTGCGTAGCGATATTTTTGTGGCTCGGGACATCTTGAGTAATATCGACGACATTGCCGACCTGCCGGCTGCCGCCCGCACCGATTGCGCTATCGCTCACATCGAGTTCTGTTTGCGCGCCAATCCGGCGCTTCATAATGTGAAAGATTCCATCAACATCGAGCCGACGCTCGTGTGGAAGAAATACGGTCCCTATTTGCCCGAAGACTCCTGGCTGAAGGTGTATTACGATTGCTCTCTGCTCAACACCAATCGCAAAGCCGATTTAATCAAAGAGCTAAACCACACCTATCAGCCATCTATCAAGGCTGCGATGCTCGAGAGTGTTCTTGCAAACTGCTACGACAGCCTCGGCGACAAAGAAAATCGGATGCGGCACCTTATCCGCTCGGCTATCAACGACATAATGTCTGCCAACCGCGAGGCTCAGTCGCTCATCAGCATCATTCAGTCGGGATATATCGACCCATGCAGCAAGCGTGCCTTCAACTACACCCTCCTGTGCACCGAAAATGCCAAAGTGTATAAGGATGCCGGCAGAAGCCTCGATGTGGTTAATGCCCACGCATCCATCACCAAGCGCTACGAGGAGACTCTGTCCAATCGGGCTATGCAGCTCTCACTTCTTGTAGCCCTCCTCTCTGTCGGGCTGGCGATAATCGGCATTCTCTGCTATGTAATCTATCGAAAGCGACGCAGCCAGCACGAACTCATTCGCAAAATCAGTCGCATAAATAGCGAGCTTGAGCAGAAAAACCGCCAAGGGGAGGCTATGAGGCTGCAACTCAAAGAATCAAATGAAAAACTCAAAGCCGAAATCGACCTGCGCAACAGCCACTTCGTAAATGTGTATCTCATGATTACAAAATATGTGGCGGCGATGAAAGATTTCAAGAAGGAGGTGTATAACCAAATCACTGCCGGGAAATACGACCGCGCTCGCAATTCCCTCACTTCCAACGAACTCACCGACAATTATCTCAAGACCTTCTACAAGCAGTTCGACAGCGCATTCCTCCTTGCATACCCCGATTTTATAGAGCGTTTCAACTCATTGCTCAAGGAGGAAAAACAGATTTGGCCCACCGAGGAAGGGCGCCTCACCCCCGAATTGCGCATCTATGCTCTCGTGTGCATCGGAATCACCGATTCCACTCGCATCGCCGAGTTCCTCCAATACTCACTGCAGACGATTTACAACTACCGCCTGCGTGTGCGCCATTCGGCAAGAATCCCCGAAAAAGAGTTTGCCTCGACAGTGGCACATCTCTACGACCAGGCACAATAGAAAGGCGTGCCGTTGCCGACACGCCTTTGCCAACCGAGGGTCCTTCTTCCGTTATTGTAACCCTTTGTTAGCCAATTGCTGCAATATAATTATTTGCCCATGGTAATCAATGAGTAGATGGCATAGGCAAATGCTGCGAGTTTAAGGGCGGTATCGGCGAGATATACCACTGTGGCAGCGGTAGCGCTCTTTGCGCCAAGTGCGGCACTTTTCTGGCGGATGCTCTCAACTAAAAAT
>JBJEKB010000021.1:0-5699 GCA_051878395.1 Muribaculaceae bacterium | reverse complement strand
CACTTCGTTGCTAATATCGATTTTTGGAGAGGCAAAAACGATGCTTTCGGAGGATGCTCGGTCGAAAATCACCATGTATCCGCGCTCTTCGCTCACTTTCTTTATTGCGTTGTACACGTCGTCTTGGATTGGCTTGAGGAGTGACTGGCGTTTCTTGAAGAGTTCGCCTTCGGGTCCGAAGTATTTGTATCTCAATTCAGCCACTTCTTTCTCTTTGGTGGTGATTTCTTCTTCGCGTTTGGTCTTTTGGGCGTCGGTGAGGAACACCATTTCGCTCTTGTAGTTGTCATAGAGAGTCTGCACTTCGCGCGCTTTTCCTTCAACTTCTTTCTGCCAGCGTTGAGACACCTGGTTGAGTTGCTCGCTTGCCATTTCGTATGCGGGGATGTTCTTGAGGATGTATTCCATATCTACAAGAGCATATTTTTGTGCGGTCGCTGTGATTGCACATGCCATTGATGCTAAGATGATAAAAATTACTTTTTTCATTGTCGGTAATGTTTGGTTTTCGTTATTTAGACTCGAAATAGAGCAAATGGTTTATTCCCGTAGTGAGAGGGAAGCCATTTCTGCGGTTTCAAAGTTAAGCAAAAAATAGCAATTAAGGCTCTATTTCACACCTTTTATATCTTTTCTAACAATTCTTTTCTATATTGCCGTTACGCTACAGGCACCCGAGAATGCGCTGCAATTCCTCTATTTCGTGGTTCCAGAGGTCTATCGACTCTTGCTTGTCGGCGGCTGTGGCAAAGTCGGTTACCGCGAGTGTTGTGGTGTCGGTAAGCTCCGACTGCTCGATTTTCATTTCGAAAAACACTTTCTCGCCCGGGGTGCTTTCATCGTTGTCGAGCCATCGCAATTTTATCGAGTATGGCGGACGCATCGACACAATCACCGCATCCGATTCGGCTCCATGCCAGTAAAAACTCAGGTGTTTTCCATCCTGCACAACTCGGTCGGCAAACCACTGTTCCAGACCGTGAGGCGATGATATGTAGTTCCAGAGTATCGAAACCGGAACGCTTCTCATATCAAATTCGATAGTGTATTGTTCTTTCATTTTCTGCAGGTATTAAATTGTGTTTCACTTTTCGATTGCTAAATAAATACATTAATTGCATGATTGCAACTATTTTGGCAAAAACTTGCATTAAAAAAATTAAAATCCTACGTTTCTTATCTTTTTTTAATGCGAGAAGTGAAATTTATATAGTAATTTTGTGTTATCAAAACTTAGATTACATACTCACTATGGGACTATTTGAAAAAATGAGACAAAATGCTTGCACTCACAAGCAAAGAATTGTGTTGCCGGAAAGCACCGAGCCTCGCACTCTTACCGCTGCCGACACTGTTATCGCACTGGGCATCGCTGATGTTATCCTTATCGGCGACAAGGAGAATATCCTCGCCGAGGCTGCAAAACTCAACCTTTATAATATCGAGAAGGCTACTTTTTACAACCCCGAAGACCCCAAAGTGCTCAAAAAATATGCCGAAATCTTCTTTGAATTGCGCAAGAGTAAAGGCATAACTATGGAAGAAGCCGAAAAAACCGCCCGTAATCCGCTCTATTTCGGCTGCCTTCTTATCAAAGCCGGCGAAGCCGATGGACAGGTTGCCGGTGCTATGAACACTACCGGCAATGTGCTTCGCGCCGCTTTCCAGGTGATTAAAACCGTGAAGGGTGTGAGCGTGGTTTCAGGCGCATTCCTCATGTTGCTCCCCGAGAATAGTCCTTTTGGAGAGAATGGTGTCCTCGTGTTTGCCGATTGTGCGGTTGTCCCCGCTCCAACTGCCGAGGAACTCGCCCAAATCGCTGTATCTACAGCACAGACCGCCAGGTTTGTAGCCGGAATCGAGCCGCGTATCGCCATGACAAGTTTCTCTACCAAGGGCAGTGCAAAGCATGAAAATGTAGATAAGGTGGTGCTCGCCACTCGCCTCGCCAAAGAGATGGATCCATCGCTCGAAATCGACGGCGAATTGCAAGCCGATGCCGCCCTGGTTCCTTCGGTAGGTGCAAGCAAGGCTCCCGGTAGCCCAATCGCCGGAAAAGCCAATGTGCTCGTGTTCCCGTCGCTCGAAGTGGGCAACATTGCCTACAAACTCGTGCAGCGTCTTGCCGGTGTGCAGGCTGTCGGTCCTATTCTCCAAGGTCTCGCCGCTCCGGTCAACGACCTCTCGCGCGGTTGCTTTGCCGAAGATATTGTTAAAACTATTATTATCACTTGCAATCAAGCGATTGCTCTTAAAAAATAAGCATCATGAAAATTCTTGTCCTCAACTGTGGCAGCAGCTCTGTTAAATATAAACTCATCGATACTGCCGGAGATGTTACAATGGCTGAAGGTGGCGTTGAAAAAATCGGTCTCGACGACGGTTTCCTCAAATTCAAGCGCAACGATGGCTCTAAAGAGATTCTTAACCTCGGAAACACCGACCACAAAGGCGCTGTGAGCGCTATCCTCAACCTCCTCACCGATGCCAAAGAGGGTTGTATCGCTTCGTTTGCCGAAATCGACGCTGTTGGTCACCGCGTGGTGCACGGCGGCGAAAAGTTCAACAAAAGTGTGCTCATCACCGCCGAGGTAATCGACAAAGTGAAAGAGTGCTACGACATCGCTCCGCTCCACAACCCGGCAAACATCACCGGTATCGAGGCTATCTCGGCTCTAATGCCCGATGTGCCTCAAGTGGCTGTGTTCGACACTGCGTTCCACCAGACTATGCCTGCCAAGTCGTATCTCTACGCTCTCCCTTACAAATATTATAAAGAAGATGGCGTGCGCCGCTACGGTTTCCACGGAACGAGCCACCGCTACGTGTCGGCTCGCGTGTGCGAGTTCCTCGGTGTGGATATCGAGAAGCAACGCATCATCACCTGCCACGTGGGCAACGGCGGTAGCATCACCGCGGTGAAATATGGCAAGAGCATCGACACATCGATGGGTCTTACTCCCACCGAGGGTCTCATGATGGGCACCCGCGTGGGCGACATCGACCCGGGAGCTATCACATTCCTCATGGGCAAGCACAACCTCTCCGCTGCCGACATCCAGCGCATCATCAACAAGGAGTCGGGTGTTGCCGGTGTTAGCGAGATTTCTTCCGATATGCGCGAAATCGAAGCGGCTGTCAATGCCGGAAACGAGCGCGCTATCCTCGCCCTCGAGATGTATGAGCAACGCATCCTCAAATACGTGGGAGCCTACGCTGCCGAAATGGGTGGTGTGGATATCATCGTCTTCACAGGCGGTGTCGGCGAGAACCAAACCGGTGTGCGCGAGAATGTGTGCAAGCCGCTCGCTTTCATGGGCGTAGAAATCGACAGCGCTCTCAATGCCGGAATCCGCGGCAAAGAGGCTGTTATCAGCACCCCGGCTTCGCGAGTAAAAGTGTGCGTAATCCCAACCGACGAGGAGAAGATGATTGCACAAGACACCGAGAAAATCGTCAAGGGCGAAGCGCTCTAACGCTTTTTTCACCCAAAGCATACAAGGGACGTGCCTCGGCGCGCCCCTTTTCTCATCCCCGATTATAATAATTTACAGGGCGTTGCGTTTAAATAGGTATGAAGGTAAAATATTTGATTTTTGTCGCTTTAGTGCTGTCGCTGGTTTCTTCGTGTATCGAAGACGGCTTCACCACTTCGAGCAGCGATGTGTTGGAATTTTCGGTCGATACCCTAGCGTTCGACACCATTCTCACCGAGGAGGGAACCCCCACGGCAAAGTTCCTTGTGTATAACCGCCACAAGAAGATGCTCAACATCTCCAGCATCCGTGTCAAAGGGGAGAGCGGAGCCAAATTCTATCTCAATGTCGATGGCATGAAAGGGGAGGAGTTCCACAATGTGGAGGTGCGCGGACAAGACAGCATCTATGTCTTCGTGCAAGCCTATGTCGATGCCACTTCGAGCCTCGACCCGGTGGAGTTTATCGACAATATCGAGTTTATCACCAACGGCGTGGAGCAGCGCGTGGCGCTCTCTGCCTGGGCACTCGATGTGCACCGAATCAACGGCGACACCATCACCGAAGACACCCGCTTCACCGCTCAGCGACCCTACGTTATCTTCGACACGCTCACCGTTGCCCCCGGAGCCACTCTCACCATCGACCCCGGAGCCACCCTCATGTTTCACGACAAGGCAGCGCTTCGCGTCGAGGGTACCCTCAAGGCAATCGGCTCGCAGGACCATTTTATCCACTTCCGCGGCGACCGTCTCGGAAATGTCCTCCCCGATGTAACCTACGACATGATGGCAGGACAATGGGGCGGCGTGCTCTTCATGGGCGACAGTTTCGACAACGAAATGCAATATGTGTATATGCGAGGCTCTTCCAATGGTGTAATCGCCGACTCTTGCGGCGTAGAGAATCGCAAACTCCACATTTTCAACAGCATCCTTCACAATTCTGCCGGAATCGTCCTCACCACCATCCACTCTTGGGTGGAAGCCGAAGGGGTGGAATTTTCCGACGCCTCACAGGCGGTGTTCCTCGGTTATGGAGGCAAACTCCGTTTCGCCAACTGCACTTTTGCCAATTACTACCTCTTTAGCGCCATCTCGCTCCCGATTCTCACCCTCGGATATGTCTCTCCCGATGAGAAACTCGAAAGTCCGCTCATGGATGCCTGCTTCGACAACTGCATCTTCTACGGCAACACCTACGACATCAACATCGGCTCTTTCGACAACACCGACGTGTATGTGCGCAACTGCCTCTTCAAGGCTAACGGAGAGGACGACGACCACTTCACCTCTTGTGTGTGGGGCGGCGACCCAAAATTCTACACGGTGCGCGCCGACTACTATTTCGACTACCGCCTCAAGGACGAAAGCGACGCCATCGCTAAAGGCGACCCCGCACTGCTCCCCGAGCACGCGTGCTACGACATGCTCGGCAACGACCGCCTCGCCGGCGGAGCACTCGACCTCGGCGCATACCGCTACATTCCGCAACCCGACAAAGAAGAGTAAGATATGACCACCGAAATAATCATCACCAACCTCGCGGTGAGGGCATTCCACGGAGTATTTCCCGAGGAACGCCGCCTTGGCAACAACTTCACCGTCAACGCCACCCTCCGCTCCGACTTCCGTCCGGCGCTCACCAGCGACAGCCTCCACGACACGCTCGACTATGGTGCAGCCTGCGACGTGATTGTGGGCGAAATGGCAACGCCCTCCGCGCTCCTCGAACATGTAGCCGGGCGCATCATCAACGCCCTGCACAACCGATTCCCGCAACTCGCAGGCGGCGAAATCACCATCACCAAGCACAATCCGCCCATCCCACACCAAGTGGAAGGCACATCGGTGAGAGTCTCCTGGACCCGCTCCGACCTCCCGCTATAATCCCTGTTAGCCCTTTTCGGCCTCTTTGGCTTTTGAACAGCCCTCGAATAACCCTTGAATAAGTGAAAAAATAGTAAAATTTAGCCAAAACATTTGGTTCTTCGAAATAAACGTATTATCTTTGCACCGCAAAACAAAAAAACGGGGTGTAGCTCAGCCCGGTTTAGAGTACGCGTCTGGGGGGCGTGTGGTCGCTGGTTCGAATCCAGTCACCCCGACTAAACCGCAGTACCGAAGCATTAGCTTCGGTACTTTTTTGTTCGCCCTTACCCCCAAAAACGGCACAGCGGAAAATTACTGGGGGTAGAATTTTGAATATATATGGAATTATTCG
>JBJEKB010000020.1:0-27260 GCA_051878395.1 Muribaculaceae bacterium | reverse complement strand
ATATCTGTTGAAGAAAGGGTGCTACCGCCCATCGCAAGACCTCTTGGAGATGTTCCTCACCCTCGCCGACAAATACGGCATGAAATTCTACTTCGGCTTGTATGACTCCGGTCGTTACTGGGACACCGGCGACATGTCGTGGGAAGTTGAAGACAACAAATATGTCATCGACGAAGTGTGGAAAAACTATGGCAGCCGCCACAAGAGTTTCCAGGGCTGGTATATCAGCGGCGAGATAAGCCGTGCCACCAAAGGCGCAATCGGCGCGTTCCACACCCTCGGCAAGCAGTGCAAGGATGTGTCGGGCGGACTTCCAACCTTCATTTCGCCATGGATTGACGGCAAAAAGGCTGTGATGGCAAGTGGAAGCAACCTCACCAAAGACGATGTGGTGTCGGTGCAACAGCACGAGCGCGAATGGGACGAGATTTTCGATGGTATCCACGATGTGGTTGATGCTTGCGCATTCCAAGATGGACAAATCGACTACGACGAGCTCGACGCCTTCTTCGAAGTGAACAAGCGCCTCGCCGACAAATACGGCATGAAATGCTGGACCAACGCCGAGTCGTTCGACCGCGACATGCCCATCCGTTTCTTCCCGATTAAATTCGACAAATTGCGCCTCAAACTCGAAGCCGCCAAGCGCGCAGGCTACGACAAGGCTATCACATTTGAATTCAGCCACTTCATGAGTCCGCAATCGGCTTATCTGCAAGCCGGACACCTCTACGACCGCTACAAAGAGTATTTTGGAATAAAATAATAATTAGAGAGATATGAAAAATTTTAATTTTGGATATTTGCTGTTTCTGTCGATAATAGCCGCCATGGGAGGATTCCTTTTCGGCTACGATGAGGCAGTGATTTCGGGCACCATCAGCGATGTCTCCACCCAATTCTCCCTCGACAAGATGGCTGAAGGCTGGTTTGTGGGCAGCGCGCTCGTGGGTGCCATAATCGGTGTGCTCTTTGCCGGAGCCCTTGGCGACAAAGCCGGACGCAAGAACACCATGATTATCTCGGCAGTGCTTTTCTGCGTTTCGATGATTGGTTGCGCCCTCTCGGGGTCGTTCACCGAACTCGTTTCCTACCGTATCATTGGTGGCGTGGGCATCGGTGTCGCCTCGATTGTGTGTCCGCTCTACATCTCCGAAATCTCGGTGGCTCAGCACCGCGGACTGCTCGTTTCGCTCTACCAACTTGCCGTTACAATCGGTGTGGTGGGAGCCTACATCATGAACAACTACCTCTTGGTGTATTCGCAAAGCGAACCGGAACTTAGCGGAGTGCTTAACACAGTGTTTGTGAGCGAAGTGTGGCGCGGAATGCTCGGCATGGGCTTCCTCCCGTCGTTTATCTTCCTCGTGGCTGTGCTCTTCATCCCTGAAAGTCCGCGCTGGCTCATCACCCGCGACAAGCTCAGCAGCGCTGAGGCTATTTTCAGCCGCATCTACACCGATCCCGCTGAAATTCAGCGCCAGATTGCCGCTACCCGCGAGGTGTGCGACACCAAGGAAAGCTCCGAAATCAAGCTGTTGTTCCAACCCGGCATCTTCACCGCTCTCATCATCGGTGTGTGCATCGCCATCCTCGGTCAATTCATGGGTGTGAACGCAGTGCTCTACTACGGACCCGAAATCTTCAAGAGCGCCGGTCTCCCCAGCGACGACGCATTGTTCTACCAAGTGCTTGTGGGCCTTGCCAACATGCTCACCACCGTGCTCGCCATGTTTATCATCGACAAAGTGGGTCGCAAGAGCCTTGTGTATTACGGCGTTTCGGGTATGATAATCTCGTTGCTTCTCATCGCCTTCTACTTTGTGTGGGGAGCGTCGCTCGGATTGTCATCGGTGTTCCTTCTCGTGTTCTTCATGCTCTACATCGTGTGCTGTGCAGGTTCGATTTGCGCTGTAGTATGGGTGATTCTCAGCGAGATGTATCCCATCAAGGTGCGTGCAATGGCAATGGGCGTCGCAGGCTTGTCGCTCTGGATTGGAACCTACCTCATCGGACAGCTCACCCCGTGGCTTCTTGAAAACATTACCCCGGCGGGAACATTCCTGCTCTTCGCTGTGATGTGCGTCCCCTACATGCTCATCATGTGGAAACTCGTGCCGGAAACCACAGGCAAGTCGCTTGAGGAAATCGAAAAATATTGGACTAAAAAGTAACATACATTTATCTTATAAAACTAATTATGGAGGATTTTAAAAAGTTAGCGGAACAGTACAAGAGCGAATTGCTCGATTCTGTTCTTCCGTTCTGGCTCGAGAAGTCTCAAGATAAGGAGTTCGGCGGATATTTCACATGCCTCGACCGCAAGGGTGAGGTGTATGACACCGACAAATTTATCTGGCTTCAAGGGCGAGAAGTGTGGATGTTCTCAATGCTTTACAACAAGGTTGAGAAACGCCAGGAGTGGCTCGATGCAGCCATTCAAGGTGGTGAATTTTTGAAGAAATATGGCCACGACGGCAACTACAACTGGTATTTCTCGCTCACCCGCGAGGGGAAGCCGTTGATTGAGCCTTACAACATTTTCTCCTACACATTCGCTACAATGGCTTTCGGCCAGTTGAGTATCGCCACCGGCAACAAGGAATATGCCGAAATTGCGAAAAAGACTTTCGACATCGTGCTTTCAAAGGTTGACAATCCCAAAGGAAAATGGAACAAGGTGCACCCCGGAACACGTTCGCTCAAGAACTTCGCTCTGCCCATGATTCTTTGCAACCTTGCTCTCGAAATCGAGCCGCTTCTCGACCCCGATTTCATGCAGAAAACCATCGATGTGTGCATCCACGAGGTTATGGACGTGTTCTTGCGTCCCGAGCTCGGTGGCTTGATTGTTGAAAACGTGGCAGAAGATGGCAGCCTTGTAGATTGCATGGATGGCAGACACATGAATCCCGGACATGCTATCGAGGCTATGTGGTTCATTATGGACCTCGGCAAGCGCCTCAATCGCCCCGAACTCATCGAGAAGGCAAAAGACACCGCTATCCGCATGGCTGAATATGGCTGGGATAAGGAATTCGGTGGCATTTTCTACTTCATGGACCTTCACGGACACCCGACTCAGGAACTCGAATGGGACCAAAAACTCTGGTGGGTACACATCGAGACTTTGATTTCGATGATCAAGGGTTATCAACTCACCGGCGACGAGCGTTGCCTCGAGTGGTTCAAGAAAGTGCACGACTATGTGTGGACTCACTTCAAAGACCCCGAATATCCCGAATGGTATGGCTACCTCAACCGTCGCGGCGAGGTGCTCCTCGAAGGAAAAGGCGGCAAGTGGAAAGGCTGTTTCCATGTTCCGAGAGGTTTGTACCAATGCTGGCAGATTCTTGAGAAACTATAATTTTAATTACTAACTATAAATTTTTTATGTTCTATGGAGTATAACTCAAAATCTAA
Organism: Muribaculaceae bacterium; assembly: GCA_051878395.1. GTDB lineage: Bacteria > Bacteroidota > Bacteroidia > Bacteroidales > Muribaculaceae > W0P31-042. Next base: position 23,837 of record JBJEKB010000020.1, on the reverse strand, counting down.
TTCAATGAACGCAATTCGCAGCCTCGTGCTCGCATTGCTGTTTATGCTCGCATTCCCTGCTATGGGTTTTGCTCAACAGATTTCGGGTACCGTAACCGACGAACAAGGCGAACCATTGATTGGTGTTACCGTATTGGTTGAAAAGACCAAGACAGGTGTGAGCACCGATATCGATGGCAAATATGTCATCGCTGCCAAGGCGGGACAAGTGCTTTCGTTCTCCTATGTAGGTATGGAACCTCAAAAAATCAAAGTCGGTGGCAATAAAGTCATCGATGTGGTGATGAAACAAAATGCCGAAAGCCTCGACGAAGTTGTTGTCGTAGGTTATGGCAAGCAGAAGAAATCATCATTGACAGGTGCTGTCTCGGCAATCAAGGGTGATGAACTCACCGTTGCTCCGACAACTCAGTTGACCCAGATGCTCGCCGGTAAAGTGGCAGGTATCTCTTCTATCCAGACTTCGGGTGAGCCGGGTGTTGACCAAGCTTCGCTCCGCATCCGTGGTTCTGTTAAGGCTGTGGCTTACATCGTTGACGGTGTGCCCCGTTCTATCGACGAAATCGACCCCAACGATATCGCAAGCCTTTCGGTTTTGAAAGATGCTGCCGCAACTGCCGTGTATGGTCTTAATGCCGCCGGTGGTGTTATCGTTGTTACCACTAAAAAAGGTACCAAGGGTGCTCCGAAAGTAACTTACGACGGTTCTATCGGTGCTTCGGTGAATGCCAACTTCCCCGAGTTTATGGACGGTCTCCAGTTTATGAACTACTACAACATGGCAGACATGATGGACCAACTCGCCAACGGCTCTATTACAAGCCGCGACCAGTATGTGCCCAAATACACTCGCCAAATGTTTGAATTGGTTGCCAACGGCGATCCCACAGATGGCTACGACAACTATGACTACATCGGCAAGGTGTTTGGTACAGGTCTCACTCACAAGCACAACATCTCGATGCAAGGTGGTACCGACAACCACAACTACTACGCTTCTCTCGGCTACCTCGGTCAGGAAGGTAACATCGACAACTTCAACTACAACCGCTACACAATGCGCTTCAACCTCGACTCAAAAATCGCCAAATACTGGACTTTGAGCATGGGCGCATCGGGTTTCGTTAGCGACCGCAAGCAACCCGGTTACGATTCGGGTGGTGCCGACAACGGTACTTACGAGGCAGGTTACATGTCGATTGCCAAGCAGACAATCTCCATGCACCCCTATCTCGCTCCTACCTACAACGGACACTACACCGGTGTTATCTCCAACAACGGTTCAAGCCCCAACAGTCCTCTCGCCGCTATCTACGAGTCGGGTTACAAGAAAACCAACTCTATCGAGGTGCGCACCAACGTATCGTTGCAATTCGACGCTCCTTGGGTGAAAGGTCTTTCTGCCAAAATCAGCGGTGCTTACGACTACAGCAACTCTCGCAACAAGAACGTCGATACTCCGTTCTATGTTCAACAATACAACAAGAGCACTGCCGACCCTGCCAACGCATTCACCACAGTGCTTGGCGAGAAAGGTTCTTCTATCTTGGTTGGTGAAGGTTCTACCTATTCTCAATTGCTCCTCGGAGACATCCAACTCAATTATGACAACACTTTCAACGGCGTGCACAATGTTTCGGTTCTCGCTTTGATGGAGGCTCGCGAATATAAAGGCAACGGTCACTCGGCTTATGCCAAAGACCTTGACTTTGCCGAACTTCCCGAACTCGGTTTCGGAACAATGAGCGACATCGGTGGCTGGAGCAACTACTCTCGCCAGATGGGTTATGTATTCCGTGCAAGCTACAACTACGACAGCAAATACTATGCCGAATTCAGCGGTCGTTACGATGGTTCTTACAAGTTCTCGGGTAACACTTCCGGCAAGCGCTGGGCGTTCTTCCCCTCAGGTTCTATCGCATGGCGTATCTCTAAGGAAAGCTTCATGGAATCGACCAACAGCTGGCTCACCGACTTGAAGGTGCGCGCTTCTATGGGTCTCACCGGTGACGACTCCGGTTCTGCCGCCTATGCTTTCTTGAGCACTTATGCTTTCGGTAGCAAAATCTTCCTCAACGGCAACACCGTAAACTCGGCTTACCTCTCTTACATCGCCAACCCCAACCTCACATGGGAAAAGACACGCAGCTGGAACGTCGGCTTCGACGCTACATTGTGGAATGGCCTATTGGGTGTTGAATTCGATGCATTCTACAACTACACCTACGATATCCTTCAATCTCTCGGTAGCGACTATCCTCCGTCGATGGGTGGATACTACACTACCTACGGCAATATCGGTGCAACCGATGCCAAAGGTATCGACGTTTTGGTTACTCACCACAACAAGTTCAACGTTGCAGGCAAACCGTTTAACTACTCTGTTTCTGCCAACGTATCATGGGCTAAGAACCGCTGGATTAAATATCCCGATGCAGCCAATGTTCCCGAATGGCAAAAAGTTACCGGCACAAGCCTCAATGCAACCTACGGTTGGGTAGCCGATGGTCTTTATCGCTCGGAAGAGGAAATCGACAACTCCGCTTGGTTTGGCACTCGTCCAAATGTCGGCGATATCAAGTATGTCGATCTCAATGGTGATGGCAAAATCGACTATGACGACCGCGGTCGTATCGGTAGAGGTCTCCGTCCCGAAATCACCTACGGTCTCACACTCGCTGCCGACTGGAACGGTATCGACATCAACGCTCAATTCACCGGCGGTGCCAAGTTTGACGTTTCTATGACAGGTACCTACTACAACGGTTACGACGATAACACCATCTGGACACAGACCTTCAAGGAAGGTGGCAACTCGCCTCTCTACCTTATCACAAACGCATGGAATCTCGACAACCCCAACGGCACAATGCCGCGTCTCACCACCGGTAACACCGGACACGGCGGCGACAACGGTCTTGCTTCTACATTCTGGTTCCGCAAGGGCGACTACATTCGTCTCAAATCTCTCCAGATTGGTTACACTTTCCCCAAGAAATGGATGAGTGTCGCCGGTATCGAAAAACTCCGCGTTTACTTCCAAGGCTCTAACTTGTTTACCATCGACGACCTTCCCAAGGGCTTCGACCCCGAATCTCCCGAGGTTAACAATGGATATTACCCACAACAACGCACTTTGATGGGTGGTTTAACTCTAACTTTCTAATTGTATAATCAATGAAAACAAATATATTAGGTAGCTTATTAATCACTGCTGTGGCATCTTTGTCGTTGGCGTCTTGTAGCGACTTCCTCGATACAACTCCTACCGATTCAGCTTCCGATAAACTCATCTGGAGCAAATATGAGTATGCCCAGTTGCAAGCCAATTATATGTATGAGGACTTGAACCTCACCAATGGCTATGGCGATGGCACCGGTTGCACTCGCGACTGCTTCATCGGCTTGTCGGAGTCGCTCACCGAGTTGTTCAAATACGGCGGTTACAACTACACTTCTCTCAACCGTATCCCTTCCGAATTTGCCTACGGCACAAGTTCGACTCTCACCAACAGTTATGTTGATTCTTACCTCGGCTGCTGGGGTTCGATGTATCGCTACATCTCCACTGCCAACCAGAGCATTTCCAACCTTCGCAAATATGGAACTTTCGACGAAGAGAAGAAAACCGAAATCGAGGCTGAATTCCGCTTCTTCCGCGCTTTCTACTACTTCACCCTTGCAAAACGCTATTCCAAGATGATTCTCTACACCGAGAACATGGACGAATACACCAAGGATAAAGAACCCGTTGATCGCGCCACTGTCTATCAGCAAATCTATGACGACTTGAAGTTTGCAGGCGAAAACCTCCCCGAAAGCACAACCCCCAACGGCCGTCTCACATCGGGTGTTGCCTACGCTCTCATGTCGCGTGCAATGCTTTATGCCGAGCGTTGGCAAGATGCTCGCGATGCCGCCCTCAAAGTTAAAGCTCAAGGCTACGACTTTGCCGACGACCTCGAGACTCCTTTCACCCCCGGTGGTAAAGACGCTATCTTCCAATTCTGCTTCGACCTCACCGCTCAAACTCACAACTTCGACTGCTACTATTCTCCCGGTGGCGACAAACTCGCTTACGCTAACCCTGTATCGGGTGGTTATGGCTGCCCCACTCAGGAAATGGTTGAGTCTTTCGAGTATGTAACCGGCGGTCTTCCCGACTGGAGCGAATGGCACACTACTCAAGGCACTCAGCAGACTCCTCCTTACGACATCCTTGAGCCACGCTTCGCCCACACTATCCTCTACAACGGCGCTGCATGGAAAACTCGCGAAATCGAATCGTTCGATGGTGGTGCCGATGGTTGGTTGCAATGGATGAAAGGCGACATGTGCGAGGGTAAATCCACTACAAGCTACTACTTGCGCAAACTCGTTGACGAGAACAACTATTTCGCAGACGGTTCTCGTTGCACCAAGCCTTTCACATTCATCCGCTATGCCGAGGTTATGCTCAACCTCGCCGAGGCTTGCTATCGTCTCAACGACAACGAAGGCGCTCTCCAAGCACTCAACGCTGTTCGCACTCGCGCTGCTGTAGGTCTTCCTGCGGTTAACGCATCGGGCGAAAACCTCTTCGCTGCCATCCGTCAGGAACGCAAAGTGGAACTCGCCTACGAAGGACACTACTATTGGGATATGCGTCGCTGGCATCTCGCCCACGAAGCATTCACCGGCAACCGTGCCCATGGTTTCAAAATCGTGAAAGAACCCAATGGCGCTCTCACTTATTACTACATCGAGGTTGATGACCAAAATCGCAACTTCCCCGAAAAGATGTACACCAGTCCAATTCCGCAATCCGAATTGGAAAACAATAAGTTAATAACTCAAGATCCCGCTTGGAACTAATTTTAATGCCTAATCAAAAATGAAAAAGAATATTTTATTCCTCCTCGCTTTCGTTATGTTGGCATTGACATCTTGCGAAGACCCGCAATATGTTGCCCCGACTGCCGAACGCCAGGGTTTGACAAGCCTTACAGCCATCTTCACTTCAGGTCCGTTTGTCGACCAGCAGATGGGTAAATTGGAGATAGGTGACGAAATTCCCGACCGCTTGGTTATCCCGATTCCCTACTACTATCCTGTTACATCCGACGATGAGACAGCACAGTATATGTCAAGGGTTCGCGTTCAAGCCGCTCTCGGTGCCAACTGCTACATCTCTCCGGCACTCACTATCCTCGACTTGACCAAGGATAATGAGTTCATATTCACCGATGCCAAGGGTGTGAGCAAGAAAATCATCATCACAGGTGAGCGCGTGAAATCGAGCGCCTGCGAATTGCTCTCATTCTCACTCACCGAGCCTGAATTCACCGGCATCATCGACAAGGCTTCCAAGAAAGTGTCGATTATCACTATCGAAGACCTCAGCAGCGCCACTGCTGTTGCCGAAGTGTCTCCTCATGCAACTATTTCGCCCGACCCCGCCGAGCCGCGCAGCTACAACGAGCCGGTTGTGTTCACTGTAACAGCCCACGACGGTACTACTGCCGAATACACAGTAATGAAAGACGAGCCTGAGAAGATTGAAGCCGGTTTCAACCGCGAATCTGTTGAACTCCTCTTCAACTTCGATCCTGTGGCTTCTCTCGGTATGCCTGCATTTGATGTACTCGTAGGTCCTACATTGGCTGCTCTCAAGGGCAAACTCGTGATTTGCGCCGGTGATGGAACCGCTCCTATTTACGTTAACGCTCTCAACGGTGCTAAGCAAGGTCAAATCGAACTCGGTGCCGCTGTTTGCAACGCCATTACCAACGACGAGGCTGAACACCTCCTCATCATCAACCACACCGAGGCTCACGAAACAGCCAACATCTACCGCTCTAATTCGGTAACAGATGTTCCTGTATTGTTCAAGTCGTTCCTCAACGACTGCGCTTTGCCATTGGGCTCCAAGATTAAGTGTATCGGTAACATCGATAGCGATGCGTTGATTATCATTCCTAACGAGGGTGTTGATGGTGTTACAGCTTCTTCGCAATACACCATGATTCAGGTTCAAGGTGGTGTAGCCGGTGATCCACAGATTATCGACATCGCCGCTACAGGCTATGGCTGGGGTTCTGCTCCGGTTAATACCGCCGGTATCTGCGCTCGCACTACCAACCCGCTTGATGGTATCTTCATCTCGAAATATGAGCCGAGCCGTCTCGACCATATCGCTCCCGATGGCACTATGTCGGGTGGCATGACTTCCGACCTCACAGGATGGGGATTGAACCCCAACTGTCTCGACAGCAAGAAGTTCAACAATGTCAACTACTTGGCTCTCTTCGTTGTAAGCCACTTCCCGGCTTGGGGTATGGGTCCGCAACTCTATCTCTACAACGTGAACAACCTTGCAAACTTCACAGGCGATGATGTTGCTTCTTGTCCTTGCCTCGAACTTGCAAATGGTGCTATCGACTGGTATCAAGTAGGTTCATTCTCGGTTGCTTCGGGTGATGTTGTTATCGCTCCGAGTGCCGACGGATTCAACCTCCGCATCTACTACTACGACCACAACTCGCAAGTGGTGGGTGGCTACTCTGCCGATTGTATCAAAAGATAAAATTTAGTATATTTGCAATCCCGTTCCTCCGCGGGACGGGATTGCTTTTTAATACATGATTATTACAAACAATTAAAGAAATAATTCAAAATGAAATATTCAAAATTAATGCTCATTCCAGCCGCTCTTCTCGCTTTCGGCACATTCACCGGCTGCAGCGAAGATAACGGCGATATCATGTGGTGGGAATGGAACGACCCAACTCCTGCGCCCGACCCGGAACCCGAACCCGAGCCGGAACCGGAGCCGGAACCGGAAAATCCCTATCTCACCGCAGGCTGGACCGATGCAACCGCCAATTTTGGCACTCTCCCTGCTCACATCAAGATTTACACCGCTCCCGAAGATGTTGTTGAGGGTAAGAAATCTATCGCTTACATCGCTGTAGCCGATGCCAAAGCCGCTAAATTCAGCGTCCTCGGCGAGGAAAAAGGCTATAACACTCCAAGCCAATTCTATCAGGCAGAAGCCCACTCTATCATCATCAACGGTGGCTTCTTCTGGGATGGCTCTTCACTCAGCCTCATCTGGCGCGATGGCGCAATGGTATGCCCCAACGTGCAAGTAGATAGCCCCGACTGGTCTTCTACCTATTATTATATGCCACGCGGTACATTCGCTCAACGTGCCGACGGTTCTTTCTTCGTGGGTTGGACCTACACTACTCTCTCCAACACCACTTATTGGTATCCCACTTCGATGCCTCTCGAAAACGGCAAAATTCCTTCGCTCGACTATCCCGAAGGTGGCTCGGTATTCGAGGCTACAACAGCAATCGGCGGTGGTCCGGTGCTCGTGCGCGAAGGCAAGATTATCAATAGCCATGCCGATGAGTATCTTCTCATCAATCCCGAAAGCAGTCGTCCTCGCACTGCAATCGGTTACGACCCGCAGAACGACAAACTCGTTTACTTCGTTTGCGAAGGCGATGGCAAGACCAACGGCGTGGGTGGTATGACCCTCGAGGAGGTTGCCAAAGTGATGCTCTCTATCGGTTGCACCGAAACTTGCAACCTCGATGGTGGCGGCTCGTCGTGCATGCTCATCAACGGACAGGAAACCATCAAACCGAGTGATGGTGCTCAACGCTCAGTGGTTTCGGCTGTTGCTCTCGACTAATAATTAGTATAATGTGGAGTGCAGAGCGCTCGCTTTGCGCTTCACATTTTCCTTTTTTTTCACGGCTCTGCAATTTGCTTACAATTGTTTAATAACACACAATGAAGATAACTTCTATTTTTAAGATATTCGCCATTTTGGCACTTTCCACTTCTGTCTCTTTCCTCGTGTCTTGTGGCAAAGACGAAGACCCGGAACATTGGTGGGAAATCGTGCCGGGAGAGAAACCGGGCGACAATACCGACCCCGACAATCCCGATAATCCGGATAACCCCGACAATCCGGACAACCCCGATAATCCACCGGTGAGCGAGAAACCGCGCTTCATGTGGATTGATGCGGCTGCCAATTTCCCCACTTTTGCCAATAGCCGCGAGAATATAGCGCGCGACCTCAAGCGTGCTTACGACGCAGGTATCACCGATGTGGTGGTGGATGTGCGTCCCTCGATGGGCGATGTGCTTTTCAACACATCTGTTGTCGATCAAATCAAGAAACTCGATTACTGGTCAAACACCGGTTATAAATATTACGAACGCACAGCCACCTGGGACTACCTCCAGGCATTTATCGACGAGGGACACGCCCTCGGATTGCGTGTTCACGCTGCGATGAACACCTTTGCCGGCGGTTGTCGCTACCTCTACGGTCTCGGTGAGCAAGGTCTCGTGTTCCGCGACTCCTCCAAGAAGAGTTGGGTAACCACAATCTTGTACAACGGCAAACTCGTTAACGAAATGGACTGCAGCGACGACTCCTATGCCACCAAATTCTTCAATCCCGCCAACGATGAAGTGCAGGAATTCCTCCTCGCCCTCATTCGCGACCTTGCGAAGTATAATGTCGATGGCATATTCCTCGATCGTTGCCGCTACGACGACTATAGCTCCGACTTCTCGGACATCACCAAGAAGAAATTCGAGCAATACATCGGCACCACGGTTTCGGGCTTCCCCGATGCGGTATATACAAGCGCATACGAGAAAAAATGGATTGCGTTCCGCGCTCAGGTTATCCACGACTTCATCGTGAAGGCTCGCCAGGCAGTGAAATCGGTGAATAACAACATCCAATTTGGTGTGTATGTCGGTGCGTGGTACTCGGAATACTACACCTACGGTGTGAACTGGGCAAGCCCGCGCTACAACGCCGCCTCGCACTACAGCTGGGCAAGCCAGGACTGGAACAAAGCCGGATATGCCGACCAACTCGACTTCCTCCTCCTCGGCGCCTATGCCGGAGTGAACAGCATCTATGGCTCCAACGAATGGTCGTGCCAAGGCTTCTGCCAACTCGCACGCGAGAAACTCGCCGGTGATGTGAAGTTTGCCGGTGGTCCCGATGTGGGCAACGGCACAGGCTGGGAAAACGGCGGTCAAGCCAACGCAGTAACCCAGACTATCGACGCCTGCATCAACGCATCCGACGGCTATTTCATCTTCGACATGGTGCATGTGCGCCAGTACAACTATTGGAACGCCATTCTCACCGGCGTTATAAAATATAAAGCATCACTCAAATGAAAAAGATACTCTGCACAATCAATGCCGCAAGCCTCGTGCTTGCAGCATTGATTTTATCAACAATTTCCCTTTCGGCGCAAGGCCTTGCGATACGCACCGTCGAAGGGGCGGTTACAGCCGACGGCGCACCACTTGCCGGGGTAGCGGTAACCGATGGACTTAACATTGTACGCACCGACGAAGCCGGTCGCTACTCGATAGTAACACTTGCCGACACCCGCATGGTGTATATCACCATCCCCACGGGTTACGAAGCCCCGCTTGCCGACGGCTCGATACCTCAATTCTACAAAATGCTCACTCCCGAGAGCAACAACTACGATTTCGCGCTCTCGAAATCGGCACGCGACGATTCGCGCCATGTTTTTGTAGTCCACACCGATGTGCAGGTAACCGCATCGTCGGATATCACAGACTATAAGGAAATCCTTGCCGACTGTCGCCAACTGCTCGACGGCTACGGCGATGTGAAGACCTTCGCCACCGATTGTGGCGACATCGTGGGTGACAGCCCGCAATTCTTCCCTTCCTACATCAAGGCTTGTTCCAAGATGAACATTCCGTTTTTCCGTGTCAACGGCAACCACGACATGGACTACTGGGGACGCTCGTTTGAGACATCCTACCACACTTTTGAAAAATATTTCGGCCCAACCCATTACTCGATGGATTGCGGCAAAGCCCACTATATCTTCATCAACAACAATTTCTACACCGGCTATGGCATAAACTACATCGCCTACGTGCCCGAAAACACCTTCCGATGGCTTGAACAAGACCTCGCCGGAGTGGATAAAGACGCATTGGTGTTTGTCTTCTTCCACATCCCCACAGCAATGGATGCCGATTTGGACAAGAGCCGCTTCGACCCCGACTTGCTCGCCAATGTGCGCCAGTTTCATCACATCTTCAAAGACTATGACACCCACTTCATCTCGGGGCACACCCACTTCAATATGAACATAGAATTCGGCAACCGCCTCTATGAGCACAACACCGCCGCAGCGTGTGGCACATGGTGGCGCACCGAGGAGTGTATGGACGGCACGCCAAGAGGCTATGCCGTTTATGAGGTGGATGGCAACACCGTGAAGTGGTATTACAAAAGCTCCGGCTATCCGCGCGACTATCAGATGCGCACCTACGCTCCCGGCAGCAGCGAGGAATATCCCGGCGACGTGATAGCCAACGTGTGGAACTATGACAGCCGCTGGAAAGTGGAACTCGTAGAGAATGGCAAGGTAACAGCACGTATGAAGCAGTTTACAGGCTACGACCCGGTGTCGAAAGCCCATTGCAGCGACAAAAAAGTGGTGCTCTATGATTGGATATCGCCCATCACCAATCGCCACATGTTCCACGCAACCCCGAAAATCAAGGACTCGGTGCGCCAAGTGCGCGTAACCGACCGTTTCGGGAATGTGTATATTCAAGATGTCAAATAAAACATTATACCCGTGAACACAGCAAGAGTACTAATTTCAACCTTATTCCTCGCCTTTGCGCTACAACTTGGCGCGAGGGTGAAAATGCCAGCCTATTTCTCCGATGGCATGGTGTTGCAGCAAAATTCGGTGGTGTCGTTCCACGGCACCGCATCTCCGGGGGAGCGAGTGGTCGTTTCGCCCGGATGGACAAGCCAGAAATACACCGCCACGGCAAGTAGCCGAGGCGCATGGTGCGTAGCGGTGGCTACACCCTCCTACGGCGGTCCACACACAATCACAATCAGCGATGGCACACCCGTAACAATCAAAAATGTGCTCATCGGCGAAGTGTGGATTTGCTCCGGGCAGTCTAACATGGAAATGCCGGTGAAAGGCTTCCGCGGACAGCCTGTAGCAGGGAGTGCCGAACTCATTGCCGGCGCAAATCCCAACCAGTGGATTCGCCTTCTGCATCAGCCCAATGCCTGGTCAACATCGCCCAAAGACAACCTCACCGATGTGAAATGGACATCTGCCGACTCTCGCGCCGTTGCCGACTTCAGTGCGGTGGGATATGTGTTTGGCAAAACCTTGAGCGACGCTCTCGAAGTGCCTGTCGGATTGATTCAATGTGCGTGGAGCATGTCCACAATCCAGGCGTGGATGCCTCGCGAGACACTCCGCTCGCAATTCCGCAACATCGAGCTCCCCGATGTCAACAGCGTGGATTTCGGCTGGACCCAGGGCACACCCACACTCCTGTGGAACGCCATGGTGGCTCCGTGGAAAGGATTCCCGATAGCCGGAGTAATCTGGTACCAAGGGGAGGCAAACACCCCCAATGCGGCACAATACAAGGCGCTGTTCCCCGCCATGGTTAATGATTGGCGCACCCTCTTCAACAATCCCACACTGCCATTCTTCTTTGCGCAGCTGGCACCGTGGCGCGACGAGGCTTGCGACAAGACCTTGTGGGCAGATTTCCGACAAGTGCAGAACGAGCTCCTCACGGAAGTGCCAAACACCGGGATGGTAACCACCGGCGACCTTGGCGACAGCATCTTCATCCACTTCCCCAAGAAAATCGAGGTGGGACGCCGATTCGCCTATCTCGCACTCGAAAAGAAATACGGTCGCTCCGGGCTTCGCTCGGCAGCGCCGATGGCAGTGAAGTGTGAGGCAATCAGCGAAACAGAACTCGTCGTGGAGATGAGCGGCGGCGAGGATGGACTCACCCCCGAAAACGCCATGCTCAACGGCTTTGAGGTGGTCGATGCCAACGGAAAAGTGCATCCCGCTAAAGCCACAATCCTCAACGGCGACTGCAAGGTGAAGGTGTGGAACGACGATGTGGCATATCCCGTTGAGGTGCGTTACGGCTACCACAACTATTACGAGAGCAGCCTCTACAGCAACCTCGGCATCCCGGCTGCGCCATTCCGCATCGCCGCACCCAAATGCCGCAAGACCGCGCTCATGTGGATAGATGCCGAAGCCAACTACCGCCGTTTCTGCAATGCCGACAGCATCGACTACTACATGAAGAAAATCGCATCCCTCGGCTTCACCCACGCCGTTGTGGATGTGCGACCCATATCGGGCTATGTCCTCTACAACAGCCGCCTGGCACCGAAAGTCAAAGGAGCACCCACACACTTTGACTATCTTGCCAAATTCATCGAAACAGGGCATAAATACGGTCTCAAAGTGCTCGCCTCGATGAATGTGTTCTGCGCAGGGCACAACTATCACAACGATGGAGTGATTTACACCCAGCATCCCGAGTGGGCGAGCGTGGTGTATGACCCGAAGCGCGGGCTTATCCCCATCACAGAGCAAAAACACAAATATGGCGCAATGGTCAATCCGATAAATCCGCAGTATCAGCGCTATATCGTGGATATTATGAAAGAACTTGCAGGCAACTACCCGCAACTCGACGGCTTGATGCTCGACCGCGTGCGCTACGACGGCTTGCAAGCCGACTTCTCCGAGATGAGCCGCAAGGCATTTGAGGAATATATCGGCAAGAAGGTGAAAAAATTCCCGCAAGATATCCTCACCTGGCAAAAACGCGGCAACCGCCACTATAAGGCAGTGCCCGGCTCGCTCTACAACAAATGGCTTGAGTGGAGAGCCAAGACCATCACCGACTTTATGGCATTTGCCCGCGGAGAGGTGAAATCGGTTCGCCCCGACATCGTTTTCGGCACCTACACCGGCGCATGGTATCCCTCTTACTACGAGGTTGGAGCCAATTTCGCAAGCCGCGACTACGACCCGTCGAAAGATTTCGACTGGGCGACACCGCTCTACAAGAATTTCGGATATGCCGAACTTATCGACCTTTACGCCACCGGCAACTACTACACCGACATCACCCTCAAAGACTACAAGGGGAGCGAAGTGTGGAACGAAACCGACAGCGAGGCACACAGCGGCACCTGGTATTGCGTGGAAGGCTCTTGCCGCCACCTGCGCCAAATCCTCGGCAACAACCGATTCCTCGGAGGGCTTTTGGTTGACCAATTCTTTAAGAAACCGCAAGATTTGAGCCGCTCTATAGCGCAGAATCTCAAAGACAGCGACGGACTTATGATATTTGATATAGTGCATATTATAAATAAAAACCTTTGGAAAGAAGTTGAAGAAGGAATGAAAGAAGGAGGTAATTTATGAAAGAACGAGCATTGTCGCTTGATGCGCTTCGAGGCTATGCCATTCTAACGATGGTTCTTAGCGCAACAATAGTCTATGGTGTGCTGCCCGGCTGGATGTACCATGCCCAGGTGCCGCCGCCAGACCATGTTTTCAATCCCAATCTGCCCGGACTCACCTGGGTGGATATGGTGTTCCCATCGTTCCTCTTTGCCATGGGAGCTGCATTGCCGTTCTCCGTTGGACGCAAGTGCCGCAAAGGGGAGGCAAAATGGCGCCTCGCTCTCAACGCCTTGTGGCGTGGGGTGAAACTCACATTCTTCGCCATCCTCATTCAGCATTTCTACCCATTTATGACCGGCGACCCGCAAGACATTCACAGTTGGCTGCTCGCCATCTTCTGCTTCGTGTTGCTGTTCCCGATGTATATGCGCATCCCGGGCGAGCTACCCGGCTGGGCGCGAACAGCCATCCAACTAGGAGCCATGGCAATAGGTGCGGCGGTGATGCTCACCTGGAACTATCCTCGAGGATATGAGTTCAACCTTCACACCTGCAACATCATCATCTTCATCCTTGCCAATGTGTCGGTGTTTGCCACACTCCTCTATCTTTTCACCCTCGACAATGTGAAGTTGCGCCTTGCGATACTCGCAATCCTGTTTGGCGTGATAGTGTCAGCCGACCTCGACAAGAGTTCGTGGTGTGCAGCAATCATGCGATACACCCCTGCAGACTGGCTCTATGTGCCCGCCTATCTGAAATATCTCTTCATCGTGATACCCGGAAGTTTTGCCGGCGAGATACTGCTCAAATACACAAGCAAAATGCAGGAAACACCCGACAACACCCCGAAGATGCGAGCACTGGCGATGGTGGCGGTAACACTCTCAATCGTGATAGTCAATCTTGTGTGCCTCTACACCCGCTGCCTCAACCTCAATCTCCTGCTCAACGTCGTGCTGCTCATTGCCGGCTATGCGCTGGTGCGCAAAGGGGAGGGCTACACCGCTCTGTGGCGCGCGTTGTTCATAACAGGAGCGTTTCTGCTGCTTCTCGGACTTGCATTCGAGCCATTTGAAGGCGGAGTGAAGAAAGACCCGGTAACATTCGGCTATCTTTTCATCACCGGAGGCATGTCGTTTATGACACTCATATTCTTCAGCGCCATCTGCGACTATTTCCGCTGCAAGCGTTCCACATCGTTCCTTGTGATGTCGGGACAAAACCCGATGGTGGCATACGTCGCCGTGGATTTGCTCATCTATCCGTTGCTCAACATCTTCGGACTCACACAATTCCTCGGAGTGTTTTATCTCACCCCGTTCCTCGGATTTGTGCAGGGAGTGGTGCTCACATCGCTTGCAGTTGCAGTTACAATGTTCTTCACTCGCATCAAGTGGGTGTGGCGCACATAAAATTTCGGCTAATCTAAACTAATAACTTATATATGAAAACATTCAGTATGTCTATTCTCGCATTTGCGAGCGCTATGTGCCTTGTGGGATGTAGCGAAAGTGCAAGTTACAAGGTAATACCCTTGCCAAACAGTATCGAACTGAGCGAAAACGCCGCTCCATTTGTAATCAACTCCGGAACAACAATTGTAGCCGAGGGTGAGGAGATGGAGCGCAACGCCAATATGCTCGCCAAATATATCGATGAACTCACCGGTATCGAAGTGGGTGTGAACACATCGGGGAAGCCAATCGTATTGCGCGCGTCGCTTGCAAGCGATAACAAAGAGGCTTACCGCATGAGCGTGTGTGCCGACAGCATCGTGATTGAAGGCGCCTCGCCCGCAGGTGTGTTCTACGGAATGCAGACACTGCGCAAGTCGCTCCCCGCAACCGATGTGTCGAGCGTTGAGATGCCCGCCGGCGTGATAGACGACGCGCCTCGTTTCGGCTATCGCGGAGCACACTTCGATGTGTCGCGCCACTTCTATACCATCGAAGAGGTGAAAACATTCATCGACATGATGGCACTTCACAACCTCAACACCTTCCATTGGCATCTCACCGACGACCAGGGTTGGAGAATCGAAATCAAGAAATACCCCAAACTCATCGAGGTGGGCAGCACCCGCAAGGAGACCGTTATAGGTCGTCTTCCCGGCAAATGGGACGGCAAGCCTCACGGTGGCTACTACACCCAGGAGCAGGCACGCGAAATCGTGGAATATGCCGCCGAGCGCTACATCAATGTGATTCCCGAAGTGGATATGCCGGGGCACATGCGCGCCGCCATCGCTTCCTATCCTCAACTTGGCTGCACAGGCAAGCAAATGGATGTGTGGACCGAGTGGGGCGTGGCAGAAGATGTACTTTGTGCCGGAAATGACTCCACAATGGCATTTATCAAGGATGTCCTCAACGAAATTATGGACATTTTCCCATCGAAATATATCCACATCGGTGGCGATGAGTGCCCGAAAGTGCGTTGGAAAGAGTGTCCCAAGTGCCAGGCTCGCATCCGTGCCGAGAAAATCAAACCCAAAGGACGCTTCTCTGCCGAAGACCGTCTTCAAGGTTACGTTACCCGCTTTGCCTATGATGTAATCAAAGAGCGCGGCAGAGTGATGATAGGTTGGGACGAAATCCTCGAAAGCGATATCCCGAGCGATGCCATTGTAACCTCGTGGCGCGGTGATGCCGGTGCCGTTGAAGGTGCCAATCGCGGCAATAAGGTGATTCTTTCGCCCAACACTCACCTCTATTTCGATTTCTACCAGTCGAAAGATGTGCAATACGAGCCGTTTGCAATCGGTGGCTACATTCCTGTGGAGAAAGTGTATAGCTTCGAGCCAATTCCGGCAGAACTCACAGGCGACAAAGCCGACCTCGTGATTGGCGCTCAAGCCAACCTCTGGACAGAATATATCCTCGACTTCGCTCAAGTGCAATACATGGAACTTCCGCGCATGGCAGCCCTTGCCGAAGTGCTCTGGACACAACCCGACAAGAAGAATTTCGATTGCTTCAAAGACCGCATC
This sequence comes from Muribaculaceae bacterium, assembly GCA_051878395.1. Taxonomy (GTDB): domain Bacteria; phylum Bacteroidota; class Bacteroidia; order Bacteroidales; family Muribaculaceae; genus W0P31-042. Next base: position 7,550 of record JBJEKB010000020.1, on the reverse strand, counting down.
CCGGCTCTCTTTGCAATCTACGACCGTCTCGGCTACAACTATGCCAAGCATCTTGCCGACATCACCGCAACCTACACTCCGGTGCCCGAAAAGAAAGCGTTGAGTGTTGATTTCACCACTTTGAAGGGTCGTGAAATCCACTACACGCTCGATGGCAGCGAGCCTACCGAAAAATCGGCAAAATATGAAGGCGAACTCTTCATCACCGACAACGCAATAGTGAAAGCAGCCTCTTTTGCATCGGGCAAGCCGAGCCGAGTGCTTTGCGACACTATCACCGTGAACAAAGCCACATTCTGCAAGGCAGTGCTCAACAGCACCCCGGCTGAGGGATATGCATTTGCCGGCGCTCCCACATTTGTCGATGGCATCACCGGCACTCAAAACTATCGCACCGGTCGCTGGGTGGGCTTCGTTAATGGCGATTGCGATGTAACAATCGACCTTGGCGCCGAAACCGAATTCAGCGAAGTGGGCTTCAACTGCTGCGTTTTCCAATGCGACGGCGTGGTGGATGCAAGTGGCGTGGAAGTGAAGGTGTCGAGCGACGGCAACGAATTTGCCGCTGTGGCATCGGAAACCTATCCCGAAATCGACCGCAATTTCGAGTTTGGCTCGTTGCATCACACAGTGAAATTCGACACCTGCAAGGCGCGCTATGTCAATGTGGTGATTAAGAGCACCAAGTCATTGCCCGCATGGCATGCGTTTGCAGCCGCTCCCGCGTTTGTGTTTGTCGATGAGATAAGTGTAGATTAATCATGACTCGTATCTATTCATTCCTGCTCTCGATTCTGCTTGCGTGCTCATTGCAAGCAGCCGATGTGCTCCCTGTAACCGGCAGTTGGATAAACTTGTTCTATCAGGATGTGAGGAACAAATATTCCAACCCCAAAGACATGGACAACACCGACCCTGCATTGTGGCGTGCCAAAGTGCGCGAGATGCACGATATGGGAGTGGAATACATCGTGTTTATGGCTGTAGCCAACGAAGGCAAGGCGGTGTATCCGTCGAAGATAATGCCTCTTGGCTATAATCCCGACCGCGAAAGCCCTGTGTCGGCAATCCTCGATGAAGCCTCATTGCTCGGTATGAAAGCGTTTTTGAGCATCGGCTGGGCGGAAAACCAGGACGACAACCTGCGCATCCCCGCCATTCTCAACCGCCAGAAAGAGATAATGGCAGAACTCGCCGAAATCTATCGCGACTGCCCCGCCTTTTACGGCTGGTATCTTCCGGTGGAAGACTGCCTCGGACCGGTGCTCACCGATGCCGCCGTGGTTGCCGTCAACAACCTGGTGGAACGTGCCCACAAGCTCACCCCGGGGAAGAAGACCCTCATATCTCCCTACGGATTCTTCCGCTCCGAATTTGATAACCCGCGTTTCGAAGCGCAGATAGAACGCCTTAAGGTGGATATCATCGCCTATCAAGACGAGGTGGGATGTGTGCGCGAGAAATTCCCCATGCCTCGCCTCAAGATGGCATGGAAAAAGATGCGCGAAATCCACAACCGCACCGGAATCGAATTTTGGGCAAACTGCGAACTCTTCACCTGGGAGGCAGGCACCAACAGCCGCGAGTCGGCACTCATTCCCGCAGCGTTTCCGCGTGTGTTGTCGCAACTCGTGGCGGCGACCGACGGCGGAGTGGAGCGAATAATCTCGTTCATGACTTGCGGAATATGGAGCCTGGGCAATGATGGATACAGCCTCGGACAGCCTTCGCTCTCGAAATGCGCTGCCACCGACTACATGGCATGGCGCAACGGAGACCGCCGTTGGAAACTCCTCGAGGCGTCGATGCGCGGCGAGTTGAAATCGCTCTGCGGCAACGGTTCTATCCTCACCGATGGAAAAATCGGCGAGGAGACCCCCGACGACACGGCATGGCAACAGTTCAAGCCGGGAGCCAACACCATAGAGATCCCGACAGGAAGTGCCGAAGCATCGAGCGTGTTCCTGCGCTTCTTGAATTGCGCGAAAAAGGGGATAGGACTTCCATACAAAGTCTATCTCTACGCCGGAGATGATTCCAACCACTGCACATTGGTGAACGTGAGCGATGTGGAGCAGTTTCCAAACAAACTCCACGACACCTGGATCGACTGTGTCGAGCTTCCCCTACCCGCCGGGGCAAGACACATCAAAGTGGTGCTGCAATCAACCACCAATGTCGCTTTAGACGAAATATATATCCTTTAATTTACCGAATAGACAATAAGCGAGGCTGCCCAAAGCGGTCTCGCTTTTTTGATGAGCATTTGAGCAAAAGCGCGTGCGTTACAACAATATCAAGGTCCTTTGCCGCAAATTTACACCTATCGCATCGCCGTTGCGTGCAAAACAGCCCCAAAACCGCAATTTCACCAAATTTTAACTATTATTTTCCCGAGAAAATGTCCACCCGGATGCTTGTGCGAATTTAATCGTAAAATTTGCTGCATTGCAGATGGTTTGCGGTTATTGATTTTTGCATAGTTGTGAATTTTGTTTATCTTTGCATTTGCATTGTTCCGCACATAAAAAAAAACATACTTGCAACTGGCAAAATAAATAACTATGGCATATTGTTGTCCTAATTGTGGAAGCCGCGACATTATGTGTGTTGAAGAAGGCTATAACATTCGTAAAGGCTTGCTTGGCTATTTCGCCTTTGGTGCTATAGGTAGCCTTTTCGGGTTACATGACAGCAAACGTCTTGTATGGCGATGCCCATGCTGTAACCGATGTTTTGATCGCCCTGCATACATTGCTGACATTGGCGAGAGTTATATAAATACACTTGTAGAGCCACAAGAACCGGTAAAGAAGCAGCAGAAAAAGAAGCCGATCGCACGTTCTAATAGCACTCCGCCTGTGGTAAAACAGCGCATTGTTTGCTCTTGTGGAGCTTATAACAGTGTTTATGCAAAAACTTGTTTCAGCTGCGGTGCAGAAATTTCACTTGCAGACAGTACTAAAGTGCCGGAACTGCCTAAAAAGGTCGTTGTGTGCAAATGTGGTGCTAAAAACGCACTTACACACCGCAACTGCATACTATGTGGTGCATGGCTTGATTATAAACTTCTTGAGCAGCAAGACGGAAATATAGTTTACAATGAGCAGCAATGCCAACATTGCGGGCAAAACACACCGGCAAAAAGCCGCAAGGTTAAATACTGCGCTCACTGCGGGAAGCCATTATAGCATTTCTTCCAAAACAATAATCAATATTATCATGGCGAAATGACGCATCTTTTTTGATGACGTTTTATAGCGCAAATGGCATAGCGTGTGGACAGCCTGCCACCACCTCCGGGGTGGCGTTATGGGGTGGTCTCGGTGCGCCCGGCATGTCGCCGACTTCCCCCAAGTCGGCGAAATACCGGGTTACGCACGACTCCAACCGCCTGCCGGGGTTGGAAAAATGTCCGCCTCCGGTCATCGTCTCCGCATTTGGCTATCTCCGTCCCGGGAATTCTGTACATGGCTTAACCTTCCTGTCTGCCCGAGGCATTATGTCTTTTCTTCAAGTTCTGCTGCCGATTCACTGCAATTTATGCCCCGTTTGTGTGATTTTTTTGTGGAACATTTGAACCACAATTGGCGGAAATGGGTGTTTTTGGGGTGTGGATGGGGATGAAAAAGGTTACAAACCTTTGGCGGTCAGTAACCTTTTGGTACGCCCGTGGGGAGTCGAACCCCAATCAAAGGAACCGGAATCCTTCATTCTATCCATTGAACTACGGGCGCATTTTTCCTTTTTCGTTGGCAAAAGTAGTAAACTTTTTGTAGTTTTGCAAAAACATTTTCCTTTATGGACGTAAAAATTGAAAATTCATGGAAGCAGGCATTGGCTGCCGAATTTGTTAAGCCTTATTTTGAGCAACTTACGCAATTTGTGCGGTCGGAATATCGTCGCACTACGGTTTTCCCGCCGGGGAAGGAGATTTTCGCAGCGTTTGATGCCACGCCTTTCGACCAAGTGAAGGTGGTGATAATAGGGCAGGACCCCTACCATGGCGTGGGGCAAGCCAACGGGCTGTGCTTCTCGGTGCGCGACGGCGTGGAGCTGCCTCCATCGCTTCTCAATATCTACAAGGAGTTGCACGACGACCTCGGAGTGCCGATTCCTGCGAGCGGCGATTTGAGCCGCTGGGCACGGCAAGGGGTGTTGCTGCTCAACAGCACTCTCACTGTGCGCGCCCACGAGGCGGCATCGCATCAAGGACGGGGTTGGGAGCAGTTTACCGACGAGGTGATAATGCGCCTCGCTTGCGACCGCAAGCATCTGGTGTTTATCCTTTGGGGCGCTTACGCTATCAAAAAAGGTGCGTTTATCGACCGAAACCGCCATCTTGTGATAACCTCGCCGCATCCTTCGCCTCTCTCGGCATATCGCGGCTTCTTCGGCAGCCGTCCGTTCTCGCAAACCAACAATTACCTTGTGCAACATGGCATCGAACCGATAAGCTGGTGATTATGAACAGATTTTTTGCCACACTCATTGTGCTGACAATGGCATTTGCCGCCTATGCAGCCGACACCCGAACACAAACCTTCAATTCAGCGTTCAAGACATTGCAGGTGTGCCGCGAGGATAACGAGTTTTTTCCACCGATAATCAACCTCGACAGCGATGAGCGGATTGTGGTGTCGTTTGACGAACTTTCTGCCGATATGCGCTATATGCGCTATCGCATAGTGCATTGCGATGCCTCGTGGAAACCGTCGCAACTGGTTGAGGCTGAGTATCTCGATGGCTTCAACGAGTGTCGCATCGAGGATTATGAATATTCTTCCGCCACATTTGCCAACTATGTGCACTATCGGTTCAGCCTGCCCAACGATGATATGCGCCTCACAGTGAGCGGCAACTATCTTGTGGAGGTGTATGACGAGGATGCGCCCGATGAGGTGCTGCTCCAGGCACGCTTCATGGTGTGCGAGGGGAGCCTGTCGGTGTATCCGTCGGTTACCACCCGCACCGATGTGGATTACAATGCGTCTCACCAGCAGTTGTCGGTGAAAGTGCTATCCAAGACCACCGCGATGGCGCGTCTCGACTGGTATAACGACTTGAAGGTGGTAATCACGCAGAATATGCGTCAAGACAATGCCGTGGTGCTCACCACACCCAACCTCACCGAGAGCAACGGCGTGGTGTATCAGCATGTGCCGCAGCTCATTTTCCCGGCGGGCAATGAATATCGCCGTTTTGAGGCTGTGAGTGTGCGCTACGCAGGGTTAAATGTCGAGAATATAGTGCATTACGACCCCTATTACCATGTGCAGCTATTCACCGACCGCAGCAGGGCAGGGGAGCCGTATCTCTATGACCGCACGCAATTCGGGCGCTTCAAGGTGCGCCAAAGCGAGGTGCTCGACAACGATGTGAATGCCGACTATATGATAGTGCATTTCGCGCTCGAGGCGCCGATGATGACCGGCGGAGCGTATTATATCGACGGCGAATTTACACACCACCTTTTCGACCGCAGCAATCGCCTGCAGTACAACCCCGCCACAGGGCTGTATGAGCGCGACATGATGTTGAAAATGGGTTCGTACAACTACCAGTATCTATGGGTTCCGTCGGACAGCGAAACCGGCTACACCGCTCCTGCCGAGGGTGATAAGTATCAGACTGTGAATGAGTATATGGCGCTGGTGTATCGCCGTTCCCCGGGCGAGAGATACGACCGCCTTGCCGGCTTTGGCATCATCTATTCGGGGCGCTGAGTATTTCGCCTATTTCAGGAGCAGATAAGCCATGTAGCCGATGTATCCGGCTACAAAAATGGCACCTTCCCAGCGGTCGATTACGTTGTGTCGCAGCGTGAAACAGAACAGCACTAGCATAAGCGCCGAAACAATCATCAGGGAGTAATCGACAATATCCACACCCACCAATGCAAGAGGGGAGATTGCAGCCGCTGCGCCGAGCACAAGCAAAATGTTGAAAATGTTGGAGCCGAGCGCATTGCCGAGCGCAAGTTGCGAATTGCCTTTGAGGGCGGCTATCACGCAGGTTACCAGTTCGGGAAGCGAAGTGCCCACAGCAACGATTGTGATTGAGATAACGCTGTCGCTAAGACCGAGAATGCGTGCGAGTTGCACTGTGGATTCGAGGAACATGTTTCCGCCGTAGATGAGCGCGGCAAGCGATGCCACAGCAATCACGGCGAGGATGGGATAGTTAAGACGACTCATAAGTCCGGGATTGGCAGGCTCATCGTCATCTGTGCTATCTTGAGGACGACGGAACGAATAAATCATGAAAGCGACGAAAGCGACAAGCATCGCCACACCTTCGCCGCATGAAATCACATTGGCATCGCCTCCGAAAAATGTGTCAAACGACAGAAACGCCAGCGCTATCGAAGCCAGTGCCGTTATGGGGATGTCGCGTCGCAGGTTGGCGCGGTTCACTCCAAACGGGGCTATGAGGGCTGTAATGCCGAGAATGAGCATAATATTGCAAATATTCGAGCCAATCACATTGCCTATTGCCATGTCGCCCATCCCTTGTATGGCAGAGGAGATGGAAACGAACAATTCGGGGGCGGAAGTGCCCATACCCACTATGGTCAATCCGATAACGAAATCGGAAATTTTCGCTTTTTTGGCAATCGCCACCGATGAATCCACTAAGAAATTGGCTCCTGCGAGCAGTAAAGCCAATCCTAATATAAGAAATAAATATAACATACAGTCAAATCTTTTTAGCCCAGCAATGAAATTGCTGCCAAGGGCAACCGCCCGGTCTGTTTTGCTGTTGCAAAATTACTACAAATTATAGCAAATGGTTGCCGAATTAGTGTTAACTATGCTTTATTTTTGAGCCTCACAATATGTCGAATGTGAAAGATTCAAAACAGGGCTAAATTTTTTGCTAAATTATTTTGCGCAAATTGCCATAATGCCTACATTTGCAACGTGTTTTTCATGGTATTAGATTTAAGGTTAACAAGATTGGTTGTCGTGAGACAATCAATTTTTTTGTGCCCATCCAATCCGAGCTTCCCCGCTATTGAGTATTCACAAACAAATCGTCCATAACCTGAAAAAATTGAGATATGGCGAGTTTTATGGTGGTAAAAGTTGCCATAAGTCGAAAAAATAGCGAGATATGACGAGTTTTTTGGTGGTAAAAGTTTCCATAAGTCGAAAAAAATTGAGATATGGCGAGTTTTATGGTGGTAAAAGTTGCCATAAGTCGAAAAAATATCGAGATATGGCGAGTTTTGTGGTGATAAAAGTTGCCATAAGTCGAAAAAATATCGAGATATGGCGAGTTTTATGGTGGTAAAAGTTTCCATAAGTCGAAAAAATATCGAGATATGGCGAGTTTTATGGTGGTAAAAGTTGCCATAAGTCGAAAAAATATCGAGATATGGCGAGTTTTGTGGTGATAAAAGTTGCCATAAGTCGAAAAAATATCGAGATATGGCGAGTTTTGTGGTGGTAAAAGTTGCCATAAGTCGCAAAAATATCGAGATAGGCGAGTTTTGGGCTCAGCGGAAATCTAGTGGGGATAAGCATAAATCATTGCTAAACGAAATA